>NZ_JBIDBS010000015.1:0-146108 GCF_043204165.1 Streptomyces sp. NPDC047982
CGACTGGCTGCACACCTACAATCACCACCGCGGACACACCGCGCTGAAAGGCAAACCACCCGCCAGCCGCGTCCCCAACCTCACAGGGCAGTACAGCTAGGGCGGGGCGAACGTACCGTTGGTCTTGCACGAAACGGAGGAGCTCTGCGTGTTTGTGCTGAGGACGTCCGGCCGAAGCGCGGCAGTCGACGACGACTGCCGTGAGTTCAGCCTTCTGGGCAAGCGCCACGTCAGCGGGCTGGCCCTCGCACGCCCGGTCACCACGGGCGTCCGGTCCCGCGCGGTCCTGGAACTGCAGCAGGACCATGGCGGTGCGCGGTTCAGGGCTCTGGTGGGTGGCGAGTTCGTTCCGGGAGAAGGGGACCGGCTGGCCTGGCGGGTCAGGCACTGGGAGACGGTCCGGCCCACGCCACAGCAGGGGCTGCTGTGCGGTGCGCTGCTGCCGGGCCTGCCCGAAGGGCTGGATCATGCTGCGGAGGCCGGCCTGCACGCAGATCTCGACAGTGGGGCGCTACCAGCCGGACGGCTGGTGATCGACCGGGCAGGCTACGACCAGGAGTCCTCCCCGGTGCTGTTCGCGACGGCCGCCGGGCTCCTGCTGCACGTCCTGCTGGCGGGCGCCTTCGGATCGCCCGCGGAGCCGGTCATCAGGTCCTGGGTGGCCACCGGCCGCATTCCGGCGGAGCTGCCCAGAGTTGATGTCAGGGCGTAGGTCCCGCTTGGAGAGGCGCTGGGGCAGCTCTTCGGAGCCGTCCCAGGCCATCCGATTCCGGGGCCATCGATATCCGGGGCCGCGGACGCCGCCGGTGCGCGGGGCTCCGCCGGTGAACGAGCACGGCCGCGCTGAGCGGGCACGGTCGGTGTCAGCCGAACGCCGACGGCGGTGGAGCCGGGGAGGGTCTGGCGTCCGCGTCGGACACCGCCGCCGCGCCGCCGGTGAAGTCGGCGAGCGCCCGACCGTGTTCGACGCGTCCGGGGTGCGGATCGGTCGCTACCCGGCGGGTCAGTTCCGCGAGCTTCGGCGGCAGGTCCGAGGCGAGCAGTACGGCGTTGCCGAAGCGACGGCCGCGCCAGACGGCCGGGTCGGCGGCGAGCGCCAGTTCGGGGAAGACGGCGGCCGCGGTGGCGATCTGGCCGCGCAGATGGGCCAGGGGCGGCCCGTCGGCGAGGTTGGCCACGTAACTCCCGCCGGGCTTCAGGACCCGGCGCACCTCGGCGAGGAATTCCGTACTGGTGAGGTGCGCCGGGGTGCGGGCGCCGCTGAAGACGTCCGCGATGACCAGATCCGCCCAGCCGTCCTGGATCTTTCCGAGCCCGGCGCGAGCATCGGCGGTACGCACCCGGATCCTGGCCTGCGGGTCCAACGGCAGCTCCCGGCGCACCAGTCGGACGAGCGCGGCGTCCACCTCGACGATCTGCTGGGTGGAACGCGGCCGGGTCGCGGCGATGTAGCGCGCCAGGGTGAAGGCGCCGCCGCCCAGGTGCACGACGTGCAGGGGCTGCCCGGGCGGTGCGGCGAGGTCCGCTATGTGGCCGATCCTGCGCTGGTACTCGAAGGACAGGTAGGTGGGGTCGTCGAGGTCCACGTGGGACTGGGGGGCGCCGTCGAGCGTCAGCGTCCAGGCGCGCGGGCGCTCCCGGTCGGGCACGAACTCGGCGAGACCGCCGTCCACGGGCTCGGCGACGGTCTCCGCGCCACGTCCACCGCGTCCACCGCGTCCGCTGCTTCCGGGTCCTCGCCCGGTCGCGCGGCCGGCCCCGCGACCGGACTCGTGCTCGGTACCGCTGTCGGCCTTGCGGCCGGATCGTGTGCGCGCGCTCGCGCCCCCGCTCGGCTTTCCTCGAC
Organism: Streptomyces sp. NPDC047982; assembly: GCF_043204165.1. Classification (NCBI taxonomy): domain Bacteria; kingdom Bacillati; phylum Actinomycetota; class Actinomycetes; order Kitasatosporales; family Streptomycetaceae; genus Streptomyces; species Streptomyces sp. NPDC047982. Next base: position 1,847 of record NZ_JBIDBS010000015.1, read on the forward strand.
GTGCCACTGTCGCTCGTGCCTGCTCACCGCTCATCGCTCCGGACCGGTACGCGACCGGCCGCGCCGGGGAACCCGGCAACCGACCCATTATGGGCGCCTGTACCGGACGGCCCGTGTTCCCGGACAGCCCGTCGTGAGACGACCCCCGCCGTCCCGGACCGACCCGTGGTGAGGCGACCCGCGGTCCCGGACGACCCGTCGTGAGACGCCGCGTCGTGAGGATGCCCCCGCAGCAAGGAGGTCCGTCGAGACCCACAGGACACGGGCGGCGCGGACCGCGGTCAGCGGCAGTTGTCGGCCGCCTCGATCAGCCGGGCCGCCTGGTCGAGGGCGGCCCGCAGCACGGCCGGGTCGGTGACGGGGGCGTCGTCCCCCGGCGGCAGCAGCCAGCCACCGTCGCCCGTCGGAAGCTCGGCGGGGACCCTCAAACCGCGGCCGTCGCTCGGCGTACAGGCACTGCCCGGGACGTCCCACGCCTCGGCCGTGCCCGGCGGCACCAGGAAGCCGAGGGTGTCACAGGCGCCGTCGTGCAGGACCGGGCCCACGGCCTCCTGGTCGGCGCCCCGGCGCAGGATGTCCACTGCCTCCAGTCCCTGACGGGCCGGAACGGTCACCAGATCGCAGGGTTCTGCGTCGTGGATCTCCGTGGACGCGTCGGGTGCCGTGGCATCCGTCGCGGCCGGGGTCGTCGCAGTCGTCCGCAAGCCGGTCTCCGTGCCGAGATGCAACAAGGGACCTCTCCTCTCATCGCCGGATCTCATCACTGGCCGCATCACCGCCGGATCTCCTCACCGGGCGCAGCCGGATTCCGTCTTCCGCAGGGACCAACGCGCCGAACGCGTCAAGGGCTACGGCGCCACGCCGCCGCAATGAGTGGCAGTTCATGGCAGATCAAGGGCGAGATGCCCCTTTTATCAGCAAACACTCCCTGTGTGACCGGTCACAGCCGGTACGTTCGTGCACCGCCGGGACACACCGGGGCACCGGAAGCAGGAACCCGGCTGCAGAGAGAGGTCCTGGTCCATGGTGTCGACAGGGGCAGTTCCCAACCTCGCCTTCCGGCGGCTGCGCGGACAGCGCTCCGCCGGGGAGTTCGCCGCCGCGGTACGCAGATCCGCCCGCGAGATCGGCGAACGGGTCGCGTGCGACGCCCGGTACATCGGACGCGTGGAGTCCGGCGAGATCCGCTGTCCCAACTACGCGTACGAGCGGGTCTTCCTGCACATGTTCCCCGGGATGTCCCTGGCGGACCTGGGCTTCTCACCGCGCGAGTCGGTACGCGGCCGGGGCGCGCGGGCCACCACCGAAATCCCCTCACCCCCTGTGTTCCACAGCGAAGCCCCTGTGTTCCACAACTGCACCGACGAGGAGAGCGACGTGCTGCGTCGCGTATTCATGACGAGCGGCACCACCACCGTGCTGGCGGCCGCCTCCCTGGGTCTCGGTCTCGGCGGCGCGCCCGCCGCCGGGGCCACCGAGCCCGACCGGCACCGGGTCGGCGAGACCGAGGTCAGTGCCGTGGAGAGCGCGGTCCGACGGATCCGGCTGCTCGACGACCGCCACGGCGGCGACGGACTGTACCGCGACGCGTCCCGGCCGTTGCGGGCGGCGTACGCGCTGCTCGACTCCGGGTCCGCCGCCAGACGCTCCACCGCCGACCGGCTCCACGCCGGGGCGGGCGAACTGGCCATCTCGGTGGGCTGGCTGGCCCATGACTCCGGCCGGTTCGAGGACGCCCGCTCGCACTACGCGGAGGCGCTCGCCACGGCGCGGGTGGCCGGCGACGCGGCGCTGGAGGCGCACGCGTTCTGTAACGCGTCGTTCCTGGCCAGGGACACGGGGCGGCCCCGCGAGTCCGTGCGCGCCGCCGAGGCCGCCCAGCGGGCGGCGCGGCCGCTGGGCTCCCCGCGGCTGTTGGCCCTGCTCGCGCTGCGGGAGGCGGGCGGGCGGGCCGGACTCGGGGACCGGACGGGCTGCGAACGGGCGATCGGCCGGGCCCGTACCGCGTTCGACCGCGGGCCGTGTGACGCCGATCCGGAGTGGATGACGTTCTTTCGGGAGGCGGAACTGGAAATGCTGGAGGCGCAGTGCTGGTCGGCGCTGGGCGACTGGACGCGGGCGGCCCTTCACGCGCGGCGGGCGATCCGGCTCCAGGACCCGCACTTCACCCGGAACCTGGCGCTGTACCGGGCCGAACTGGCCTGGGACCTCGCCCGGGCCGGCCGTACCGAGGAAGCGGCGACGGCGGGCCACCGGGTGCTGGACCTGCTGGACAGCGTCCGGTCCTCGCGCATCCGGACGATGCTGGCGGGCACGACACAGGCGCTCGCCCCGCGGCGGGACGCGGACGGGGTACGGGGATTCCTGGAACGGTACGCGGCCGTGTCGGGGGTCTCCACGGCGGCGGCCCGAGGGGTTCAAAGGCCCCGAGGTTGAAGATCAAGCCAGGCCCCGGGGACCGACGACACCCGAAGGGCAGCCGAAGCGGCGGAAGAAGGCCCTGGCGGATCCGGAGAAATCCGGGAGAGGCCCGAGGAAGCGCCCGCGGGAGACCTGCGGAAACACCCGAGGGTTCAGGGGACGCCGGAAAGGCAGGAGTGCCCGTAGGAGCGAGAGTGTCCGGGGAGGCAGGAGTACCGGAAGGAGCGGGAGTGCCCGGAGAGGCAGGAGCATCCCGAGGGGCAGCGAGAACCCCAAGGGCCCGGCCCCGGGCTACCGCTCCGTACGCTCCAGGTGGCCCGTGTCGTTCCAGCGCTCCACCGCGGGCGCCCCGTACGCCCACCCCAGCACCGACAGGGACGTCGGGTCGAGCCTGATGCGCGCCGCGAACGACACGTCCTCGCCGAGCCACCGCGCGCCCAGCGCCCGCAGGATGTGGCCGTGGGCGAAGACCAGCACGTCGCGGTCGGCCGAGCGGGCCCACTCGACGATCCGGTCGGCGCGTGCGGACAGCTCGGCCAAGGTCTCCCCCTCGGGCACCCCGTCGCGCCAGATGAACCAGTCGGGCCGAATCGCCTTGATCTGCGCCGGGGTCATCCCCTCGTACGCCCCGTAGTCCCACTCCAAAAGCGCGTCCCACGGCTCGGCCCGGTCCGCGAAACCCGCGATGTCGCAGGTCTCCCTGGCCCGCAGCAAGGGGCTGGTGCGCACTTCGAGCCCCGGCAGTTCCGCCCACGGTCCGCCGTGCAGCCGTTCGCCGAGCAGCTTGGCACCGACCCGGCCGGAGTCGAGCAGCGGAATGTCCGTCCTGCCGGTGTGATTGCCCTTGACGGACCATTCCGTCCGGCCGTGCCGGGCGAGCAGCATACGCGGTGCCATGACGGCTCTCTCCCTGAAATGAGATCTGGGGCCAACTCCCTGAGACGGTGCCAGAGGCCCAAGATCAAGGCGAAAACGAGTCGAAGAGGAGTCGACATCGGCTCAACGCCCCCTCGACATGGGCCCGGCTTCGACTCGACATTGAGCCGACGCGGATCTTCTGGTCGTCCATCATCGCGCACCGCCCCGGAAGGCAACCCCCGGGGCGGAACGGACGTCCCTCTCTGCGCAGAAGAATCCGCATGCACACAGGGGCCCGCAGGCGCCCCGGGGGGAATCGCGGCCGACCCGCGCCCGACGGTTGAACGTCCGCCGTCGGCCGCCTGAACACATGATGGAGAGCAACCGGATGCAGCATGCCAGCACCGCGCCCGTGCCTCGCCCGCGGCCCCGTTGGTGGACCGAGTTGCCTCTGCTGGCCCTGGTGTACGCGGCCTACTCGGCGGGCCGGCTCCTGGCGCGCGGTGACGTTTCCACGGCCGTCGACAACGGCCTGGCCATCCTGCGCCTGGAGAAAACGCTCCACATCAACGCCGAGCACCCGCTCAACCGTCTGTTCACCGCCCACCCCGCCCTCGGCATACCGTCCGACTTCCTGTACGCCTCGCTGCACTACCTGCTCACCCCGGCCGTCCTGGTATGGCTCTTCCGCCGCCGCGAGGACCTGTACCGCAGGGCCCGCACGTGGCTGATGACGTCCACCGTCCTCGGCCTCATTGGCTTCACGCTGATGCCGACCTGCCCGCCCCGGCTGCTGGACGCCGCGCACGGCTTCGTCGACACGATGGCGCAGTACAGCTCGTACGGGTGGTGGGGCGCCGAGGCGAGCGCACCGCGCGGTCTGGGCGGAATGACGAACCAGTACGCGGCGATGCCCAGCCTGCACGTCGGCTGGGCGCTCTGGTGCGGGATCCTGCTGTGGCGTCACGCCCGGCATCCGCTCGTCCGGGCCGCCGCCGTCGCGTACCCCCTGGTCACCACGCTCGTGGTGATGGGCACGGCCAACCACTACCTCCTCGACGCGGTGGCGGGCGCCGCCGTGATGGGTGTCGGGGCACTGCTCACCACCCCGGTGATGCGTGTCACCGACCGGGTCGGGGCCCGGCTCACCACCCGCTTCCCGCGGTTCGCACCGGCCGCGAGGGCCACGGAGTCCACGATTGCCGGTACGGACTCCGCGATTGTCAGTGTCGGATGCGAGACTTCGGCGGGTGAGCGAATCCCTGGCCAGCGGACCGCCTCCGCAGACTCCACCCATGCCGGAACGGCGGGCGCCACGGGTGGCCCGGCCCGCCCCGTCCCCCGGGCCGACGCCGCCGCACGAGCGGGAGCGCGAGCGGCGGGGGACGACGCTTCGGCAGCGGCTCGCTGAACTGCGCGGCCCGGAGGTCGCGCCACGTCCGCTGGACGCCCGTGCGCTGGCCGCCCTCGCCGCCAACCCCGGCTGCCGACGCCGCGCCCTGCTGGACGGCGCCGGGGTGGACAAGGCGGCGCTGGCCGAGGCGCTCGGTTCACCGGCACCGTTCGGGCAGTCGCAGTTCGCTCTCGTCCGGGGCAACTCCTTCGAGGCCAAGGTCAAGGCCGACGGCGGTACGGAGCTGATGCGGCTGCTGTACGAGCACCTCGGCGGCGGCGGCCCGGCACCCGCCGAGGTGCTGGTGCCCGATCTGGCCGCGGCCGGTCCCGAGGGCCGCTCCGCGCGGACGGCGCTCGCGCTGCGGGAGGCGACCGTGGCCGGCCGCTGGGCGCTGCTGCACCACCCGATGCTGACCCTGGACGTGGCGGGCTCCCCGGTCCATCTGGAGCCGGACGCGGTGGTGGTGCACCCCGACGGCACCTGGACGGTCATCGAGATCAAGTCCTTCCCCATGATCGACGGCTCCGCGGACGCGGCGAAAGTCGGGGCGGCGGCCCGGCAGTCCGCCGTCTACGTGCTGGCGCTGGAGCGGCTCGCGAAGCTGACCGAGGGCGCCGAGGCCGGTTACCGGGTGCTGCTGGTCTGCCCGAAGGACTTCTCCAACCTGCCCACCGCGTCGGTCGTCGACGTCCGCAAGCAGCGCGCGGTCACGAGGCGCCAGCTGACCAGGCTGACCCGGATCGAGGACATCGCCGCGGCGCTGCCGGAGGGTACGACCTTCGACCCGGCGTGCTCGGCGCGGGAGTTGGACGCGGCGCTCGAGTCGGTCGGCGCCGCGTACGCACCCGAGTGCCTGTCCGCGTGCGAACTGGCCTTCCACTGCCGGGCGAAGGCCCGTGCGGCGGGCGCGGTGGAGGCGCTGGGGCGCAGCGTGCGCGGCGAGCTCGGCGGGCTGACCACGGTCGGCGCGGTGTTGGCCGCCGCCGCGGGCAAGGAGGGCGATCCGGTGGATCCGACGGTCGCGGCCCTCAGACGCGCGGCGGCGCTGCGCGCGGAGGCGCTGGAGTGCGTCGGGGCGGCCCCGACGGGCGGTGCGGCGGTGCGGAACGGTGGTGTGCGAACGCCGGGGAGCGGCGCGGCGATACGGAGCGACGGCGAGGGAGCACCAAGGAACGGCCCGGACGTACCGGAAGGGAGCCGTGCGGTCCCGGAGAGCAGTGCTGCCGTACGGGAAGAGAGCGGTGCGGCATGTCGCTGATCAGTTCCCTGGCCCGGCTGGAGGCCGTGGAGAGCGGCCGGGCGCAGCCGCTGACGACGGTCCTGCACCGCCATCTCACCGACCGGCCTCTGGTCCTGGTGCCGTTGACGACAGCCGGTGAGGCGGGCGCCCCGTTGGGTGCCCTGGTCGGCACCGATCGGGACGCGCCCCGGCTGCTGGCGGTCCCGCAGCCGCGCGACCGGGACCTGCGGTTCTCGTTCCTCGCCGACCTGGCCGACGCGGTGCTGCCGCACATCGAGGCGTACGAGGACGTCGTCGAGCCCGTCGAACGCAATGAAACGGACCCGGCGACCGGAAAGCGGACCAAGGTCGAGGCCGAACTGTGCTTGGACGCACCGCAGTTGATCGTTCCGAGTCGGGCGGGCGTCGATTTCGTGCGACTGCTCGGCCGCTCCATGCGGTTCCGGCGCACGGCCGAGGACGAACCTGGCACCCCGTACCCCGCCCCGCCCCGTGTCCCGTTGCTGGGCCGATGGCTGACGCATTACGGGGAGCGGGCCCGGGTGCCGGGTTCCTCGCTGCTGCTCGCCGTCACGGATCTGCTGAACCGGCACTGGGCGACGGGGCAGAGCAGCCTGGAGGACCAGCATCTGGGCGCGCTGCTGGCTTGGATCGACGCCCCTGCGGGCGAGTCCGGGGCGTCGGCGGCGCTGCGCGCGGAGTCGGCGCGGGACGGCGAGGGCCAGTTGCTGTGCCCGCCGGCCGGTCCGGCCACGGATCCGGCGTTCGACAATCGGCTGCTGGCGCCCGCCATCGAGCGGTACGACCGGGCGCGCACCGCGCTCGCGGCGGCCGAGGACGGTCTGGCGGCCGATGCCCGGCTGGCCGGGCTGACCGCCGCCGAGCGGGAGATCAGGGAGCTGCTGGCCGTGGTGATGCGGCCGACATGGGACGCGGTGTGGCGGGGGCTCGACCTGTTGCGGGAGCTGCCCGCGGGGTATCGGACGCAGGAGCGTTGGACGCGGGACCGCTGGTCGTTCACCGGTCACCGGGACCGGGTGCGGTCCGGTGAGCCGCCGCAGCCACGCCGGGACGACGCGGTGACGGCGGCGCAGAAGCTGGCCTCGCGCGAGACGGCCCAGGCGCAGTTGGAGGCGCAGGAGGCACTGGACGATCCGCTGGTGCTGGCCGGACGGCGGCTGGCCGGTGAGGCGTTCGTGGGCGAGGTGACGGAGGTGGTGATGGCGTACAGCGAGTCGAAGCGCCCGTCCCCGCGCCCGCTGGTCACGGTTCGCACCGACGAACGTCCCCATCTCGGCGAGCGCGTCAAGGTGTACCGCTCGCTGGACGGCAGACCGCAGACCGCCGAGTTCGTGGAGTACGCGGCAGAGCCGGAGGGCGGGAGCGCGGGCGGAACCGGGAACGGGCACGAGGAGGAGAACGAGGACGGGTACGCGCCCGCGCTGGTGCTGCGGATCACCGACCGGATGGGGCGGGGCAAGGAGCCGGCCCCGGGTTCGGTGCCCGAGCCGGGTGACCGGATCGTCTGGACGCTGTTCGAGCACGAACCGCGCGGCGGCCCCAAGCTGCCGGACCCTGAGGAGACGCCGTGGACGCACGGCGGGCCGCCGGGCGCGATGGCGGGGCACGCCGAACACCCCGACCCCGTGACCGCGGATGACCTGCTGTGAGGCGGGAACACGGAGAAGACCTTGTGACGCGGGAGCACGGAGGAGACCTTGTGACGCGGAGGACGTTGTTGTGACGCGGGAGCATGGAGGACTTGTTGTGACGGCCGCGTCCGACCCGGGCGTCCAGGCCGCGCGGGCGACCGGCGCGATCCTCGCCGACACCCTCCGCGGTACGTCGCGCGGGATCGTGGTGGACTCCCCGCCAGGCGCGGGCAAGTCGACGCTCGTGGTGCGCGCCGCGCTCGAACTCGCCGCGGCGGGACGCCCGTTGATGGTGGTGGCACAGACCAACGCCCAGGTCGACGACTTGGTGGTACGGCTGGCCGAGAAGGACCCGGATCTGCCGGTGGGCCGCCTGCACAGCAATGACTCCGACCCGTACGACCCGGTGCTGGACGGCCTGGACAACGTGCGGAAGTCCGCCAAGGTGGCCGATCTCGCGGGGCTCGACATCGTCATCTCGACGGCTGCGAAGTGGGCGCATGTGAAGAACGTGGAGCCGTGGGGTCACGCGATCGTCGACGAGGCGTACCAGATGCGTTCGGACGCGCTGCTCGCCGTGGCGGGTCTGTTCGAGCGGGCGCTGTTCGTCGGTGACCCGGGGCAGCTCGACCCGTTCTCGATCGTCGGCGCGGAGCAGTGGGCGGGCCTGTCCTACGACCCGTCCGCGAGCGCGGTCTCCACGCTGCTGGCGCACAATCCCGGGCTTCCGCAGCACCGGCTGCCGGTGTCGTGGCGGCTGCCGGCCTCGGCCGCGCCGCTGGTCTCGGACGCGTTCTACCCGTACACGCCGTTCCGCAGCGGTACGGACCACGGGGACCGGCGGCTCTCGTTCGGGGTCGCGTCCGACGGCTCGGCACCGGACCGGGTGCTGGACGAGGCCGCGGAGTCCGGCTGGGGTCTGCTCGAACTCCCGGCCCGGCACACCCCGCGCACCGACCCGGAGGCGGTACGGGCGGTGGCCCTGGTCGTCCGCCGACTCCTCGACCGGGGCGCGGCGGCGACGAGTGAGCGCTCCCCCGGCCCGGCCCCGGTGACGGCGGACCGGGTCGCCGTCGGCACCGCCCACCGCGACCAGGCGGCGGCGGTACGGGCGGCCCTCGCGGACCTGGGCGTGACCGGCGTGGCCGTGGACACGGCGAACCGGCTCCAGGGCCGCGAGTTCGACGTGACGGTGGTGCTGCACCCGCTCTCCGGCCGCCCGGATGCCACGGCGTTCCACCTGGAGACGGGGCGCCTGTGCGTCCTGGCCTCGCGCCACCGGCACGCCTGCGTCGTGGTGTGCCGGGCGGGCGTCGCGGAGTTGCTGGACGAGCACCCGTCGACGGAGCCGGTGCAGTTGGGCGTCACGGTGAAGTTCCCGGACGGCTGGGAGGCCAACCATGCGGTGCTGTCGCATCTGGCGGAACACCGGGTGTCCTGGCGGCCGTGACCAGTCGGGCCCGGCCAGCGTCCGACAAGGACTCCAGGGCCCCGTCACGGTGTCGGGCGAGCCACCGATCACGGCGAGCATGAGAGAGAATCCGCACCTCACCGTCCACGACGTGTCAATCGGCACCCGGCCGCGGGAGACGGACCCGGCCGGGAGTGACGGACCCGGCCGGGAGTGACGGAACCGGCCGGGAGCCGCGGTTCACCCGGGGGCCGTAAATCCGGAGCGTTCGGCCCCCGCACCCCGTAGGGTCCACCCGTGATCAATTGGGAACATGTGTACGCCACGGACTTCGCGCTCCCCTCCGCGACCACCCTGGACGAGGCGGTGTCCGAGCTCGCCGCCTGTCTGCGCAATCCCGATCCGGAGCTGCGCGACGGTGTCCCGTACGTGGTCCTGCGGACCTGGATCGCCCGCGATGTCATCGACGGCTCGCGACGGATCCGCCTGGGCGACGAGATGGCCGCCCGCTTCACCGACCCGCACCTGCACGTGCGCGCGTTCGCTCCGCTGGTCCTGGACATGATCGTCAGCCGGGGCGACTTCCGGCGGCCCTGGCTGGACGCGTTCGCCGACTGGTACCCGAAGGAGGCCGAACTGTGCGGCCACGACACCGAGTTGGGCTGGCTCCACGCGGTCGCGCACGGGGCTGATCTGCTGGGCACCTTCGGCACCCACACCGAGGTCGAGCCGGTCGCGATGCTCGACCTGGCCGTGGCGCGGATGCTGGCCCCCACCGACCACGTCCTGCGCGACCAGGAGGACGACCGCCTCGCCTGCGCCCTCGCACGGATCCTGGCCGATCCCCGCCTGTCCCCCGGAGCGTCCGTGGACTGGCTGGATCCGGTCGAGACCGCCTTCGCCACCCTGAGCAGCGGACGGACCCCGCCCCACATCTCCCACACGATGCGTACGCTCCGGGCCCTGTACGTACTCGCCGACACCGGCTTCCCCGCCCGCCGCGACGGCGGTCCGCTTCTGCGGGTGGCCCGTCCCGGCCCGCTCAAGGCTCGGCTCGCGGAGGTTCTGGCGCCCGTGTTCGACGCCGCCTGCTCGGTGGGGTGAGCCGAGTGCGGTGAGCCACCGGCGATCCGCCGCCGGAGCCGTCCTCTCCGGGCTCCCGCCCCTCAGCCCCCTCCCGGGTTTCGTGATTCCGGCGAGTCCACGCGCGCGGCGTTGGACAATGGAGGGTGGCCCACGAGGGCCCGAGGGAGCCCGCCCGGATCCTGCGGGCCCCGCCGAAGGAGGATTCACCACATGCCACACCCCGAGCGGAACGAACAGCAGCGGCTGCGCCCCGCACCCCTGCTCTTCGAGCCGACGGCCGCGGTCGCCGACCCCGAGCACTTCTTCGACCTGGAGTCGATGGAGGATCCGCGGGAGCTGCTGGCCCGAGCCACCGAGCTGACGCTGGCCTTCCGCGCCGCGACCGATCGCGCGGTCGAGTTCCAGGCGATCGCCGCCGCGCAGCTCGCCGATCCGCGTCGGTTCGACCGGCTGACGACCGCGGACATCGCGGAACGCGCCGAGTGGACCGAGGACTACGCCAGGAAAATGGTCGAGTTCGGCCAAAGCCTGCTGGGCGGTTCGGCTCCCTGACAAGGCGGGGACAGCCGCCGACGTGGCGGGAGCAGCAGCCCGAGAAGCCGGGTCACAGCCACTGGCATATGCCGGGGTGCAAGATACTCCTTCCCACCCACTCCTGTCCCCATTTCCAGCAACTCTCGGAGTCCGCTTGATCACGCCCGGTAGACATGGGCACATGAGCGCATGCCTGCCAGACGAAACGACCCTGCACCATGGCACCACCCCTCACCGGGGCCCCCGGTACGGCGACGCCGGCATCCTCGCCGTTCTGCAGGACCGGTCCACGAGCCAGACGACCCAGGTGACGGCGGCCGGTGCCGCATGGCTCGCCAGCGCCTCCGCCTATCCGCGCAGCACACTCACGCGGTGGGAGGCGCGCCCCGACTCGCCCGGAGTGCTGCCGTGCGGATCGGCCTTCGACGTCGTGAACGTACCCACGCTCTTCGGGCGCCGGATGCTGGAGCAGCTGTGGTCGGACGGCCCCGGTTCGGGGCCGGTCGCCACGCACCGCGGCCGGATGCTGCTGTTCGCCTCGCCCGGCACCGCGCAGCGGCTGCCGTCGCTGCTCGACTGGGAGGAGTGGGCCGGCGGCCTCGAACCGCGCGGCGGCGCGGACGACGCCAGGGTCCCGCCCCTGCTCTGCCACGGCACCGGGGACGCGGTGACCGTCCCACCGCTGACCTGCACCGCGACCACGTCCGGCCCCCGCTGGGTGGTCGCCCCCGACACCCGTAACCCCTGGCTGCCGGGGCCGGACGTCCTGCTGTGGGCCTGCGTACGGGTGACCAGATCAGCACTGTCGGCAGCGGCCCGGAATCCGATTTCTCCTACCGCCGATCAGGGTGCTAATGTCTACGACGTCAGCAGGCGCCGCTAGCTCAGTTGGTTAGAGCAGCTGACTCTTAATCAGCGGGTCCGGGGTTCGAGTCCCTGGCGGCGCACAGACGGAGGAAGCCCCTCTCGCGAGAGCGAGGGGGGCTTTTTCGTGCTCGCGACGGATCGGACGGATCCGCAGGACGCCTCCGCCAGTCCCTAAGGCGCGCCTCCCAGCCCGCAGGGCGCCCCTCCGGTCCGCAGGACCCCTCTCCCGGTCCGGTCCCGCGCCATCCCCCGGCCGACGTCAGCCACCCGGCCCGCGCCACGTCCCGTTCACGACTGTGTTACCGGTTCACGGCTGCGCTCCCGTAATGATCCGGACGTCCCAGGCACCCGAAGGTTTTCGGCCGCGGACCTCGATCCTGGTGTGCGCCTCCGGGATGCCGAAGGTCTCGCCGGCGCGCAGCGGGGCGTCCGCGAGCGGCGCGTAGACGGACCGGCCCCAGCACGCCCCGGTGCCGGGATGGGTGTCGATGACCTCGACCGGGCCGTCGCCGGACGGAATATCGTTGCGCACCCGGTAGATCAGGACGCCCTCGGTGCAGGTCGTCCGGTCGTTGCCGGTCGCGCCGCGTGCCTCGATGGCCACGGCGCTCCCTGCGCCGGTACGGATCACCACGAGCCGGGTACCGAGAGGGGCACCGGCCGCCGGCACGGCCGCGACCGGCTCCAGCGCGACGTCCTGGGGGCGCTGGACGCAGATCACCTGCTCCCGTTCCAGCCAGCCCAGCTTCCATTTGTGCCAGCCGAAGAAGTCGGCGGCGAGCCCGAACTGACTCCCTATCAGGTCCCAGTCACCCACGTAGGTGTCCCAGTCGCCCTCGTCGTCGGCCGGCCGGTGGTAGAGATCGGGCAGGTCGAAGAGGTGCCCAGTCTCGTGGGCCAGCACGTTGCGGTCCGGGGGATGCTGCTCGAAGACGGTGACGATGCGCCGGATGTCCGTACCGTCCATGCGCAGCGGGCGGCCGAAATTGACGACCTTGGTGGCATCGGAGTCGACGCCCGGGGCGTCCGGGTCGGCGACCAGATAGACGATGTCGAACCGCGAGAAGTCCACCTTCGGGTCGATCACAGCGATGGCGTCACGCAGATAGGCGGCGCGCCGTTCGCTGTCCCAGTCGCGCTGCATGCCGTACCAGTCCGACGGCCTGGGCATCCGGATCCACTGTCGCAGCGGGTGCGGGCGCAGGGTGAACTTTCCGTAGGAGGAGCGCTGGAAGAAGTGGGTGGTGGCGGGGAAGTGGTCGGCGGCGAGCTCGGCGGGGGTGGTGGTGGGGCTGTGGTCCGGGAAGGACAGAAAGATCATGACCGCGTCGAGGGGGCGGGCGGGGCGGGGGTAGGCGTCGTCCCAGCCGGCCACACCGAGCGAGTGGTGAGCCTCGGTGCGGGGCAGCGCGCATGGGCCCTCCTCGCCGGTGGCGGCAGCGGCCGGCCCGGCGACGAGGGAGGTGGCCACGAGCGCCAGAAGCGAGGTAGCGGCCGCGGCCACACCGCGCAGACTCGGCCTCTCCACTCTCCCGGTTCTGCGCTGACGCGGCACAACTACCTCCGGGGTGCGAGATTCGATCACGCACCACCTTGTGGCGGTTCGAGGCTTTCGTCCTGTTGAGCTGCCCCAGTCGAGTCAGCAGCCCGCCGAGGCGGTTAACCCTCACGGACAGTCACAATCAATCACGGCTATGCCACCAGAGAGCGGAGCCAGACCGGAATCGCTCACAAAAGATCAATCATGGGCAATGGGGTCCATGCGGGACTGACCCATGCGGGGCGAACGCGTGGCGCGGAAGGGTCGGACGCTGGAACGGCCGACGCGCCAACCTCTATGCTTCACCGGGCTTTCCCCCACGGTTACCGCCTCCCACGGCGGTACACCCAGCGGCGGGCCAGTCCGGCCCCACCTGTTCAGGACAGAACTGCACGGCAGGAGCGAACGGTGAGCGGAACCTCCGAAGGGCCGAGGCCCGCGGTGGGCACACACTCCCACTCCGCAGGCCCGTCGATCACGGAGCGTGACTCCTCATGGCGTCTCGTCGATGGTCATGGATCCGAGTCGCTCGGATATCGGGCGGCCTTTCGGGCAGCCACGCTCCCGATGGCGGTGGTCGACCACGAGGGCCTGGTGGTCGCCGCCAACGACGCGTTCGGCGTTCTCCTCGGCTCCTGCCCCTCGGTGCTGACCACGCAGTCGGCGGCCGACCTCCTCGACCTCGCGGCGGACAGCCGCACCTGGCACGCGTACCGCGAGGTGCTGCACGGGCGGCGTCCGCGGTTCCAGTGCACGCGCAGGCTCAAGCATCCGGACGGCCGTTCGCTGTGGGCCGAGGTCACCGTCGTACCGATGCCCGATCGGGAGAACGGCCCGGGGAGTGGCGCGGGGAACGGCCCCGGCCCAGGAAGTGGCGCGGGGAACGGGACGGGGAGCGGCAGGACCGGCCGCCCCGGACCCGGCCGTGTGCTGCTCTCCGTCGCCGACATCAGCGACCGGCGCGAACTCCAGAAACGGCTGCGCCATCTCCAGATGCACGACCCGGTGACCCGGCTGCCCAACAGGGCCCTGTTCTTCGAACGACTCTCGGCCATTCTGGAGCCGCCTCCGTACCAGGACGACCGGATCGCCCCCGGGCTCGGCCGGATCGGGCTCTGCTACCTCGATCTCGACGGTTTCAAGGCCGTCAACGACACGATGGGGCACCGGGTCGGCGATCAACTGCTGGAGGCCGTCGCCGGACGGCTCACGGACTGCGCGTCCCAGGACGACCCGCACGTCCAGGACGGGCGGCACCGCCATGGGCCCCATCTCGTGGCGCGGCTGGGCGGCGACGAGTTCGCGATCCTGGTCGAGGACTCGACCGGCACGCAGCAGCTCACCGATCTGGCCCGCCGGGTGCTGGCCGCGTTGCAGAAGCCGTTCGACCTGGGCGGGCGGCGGCTCTCCGTCTCGGCCTCGATCGGAGTGGTGGAACGGCCGGTCACCGGCACCTCGGCGACCGGTCTGGTACAGGCCGCCGACACCACCCTGTACTGGGCGAAGGCGGACGGCAAGGCCCGTTGGACGGTCTTCGACCCCGAGCGCAACGCCCACCGGATGACCCGGCAGACCCTCTCCTCCAACCTGCGGCCGGCCGTCGAACGCGGCGAGTTCACCATCGAGTACCAGCCATTGGTCGGCATGGCCGACGGGGTGGTGCGCGGGGTGGAGGCCCTGGTCCGCTGGAACCATCCCCAGTTCGGCATGCTCTCGCCGAATCGGTTCGTCGCGATCGCCGAGGAGGACGGTTCGATCGTCCAGCTGGGCCGGTGGGTGCTGCGGTCCGCCTGCCGCCAGGCGCGACGCTGGCAGCTCGACCACCCGTCCGAACCGCCGCTGTTCATCAGCGTCAACGTCGCCGTGCGGCAGGTATGGGACTCCGATCTGGTCACCGACGTCGCGGAGATTCTCGCCGAGACCGGCCTCGAACCGGGCCTGCTGCAACTGGAGCTGACCGAATCCGCGGTGATGGGCTCGGCGGGCCGCCCGCTCCAGGCCCTCCAACAGCTCAGCGACATGGGCGTGCGCATCGCCATCGACGACTTCGGGACGGGCTACTCCAACCTCGCCTATCTGAGCCGGCTGCCGGTCTCCGTGCTGAAGCTGGACGGCTCGTTCGTACGCGGCTTCCGCCATGACGACGGCGCCCACGCGAGCCCGGCCGACGAGACGATCGTCGAGGCGATGGTGCACCTGGCACACCGCCTGGGCCTGACCGTCACCGCGGAGTGCGTGGAGACGGCCGGCCAGGCGGAACGGCTGCGCAGGATCGGCTGCGACACCGGGCAGGGCTGGCTGTACTCGCGCGCGGTGGCCCCGGAGCGGATCGCGGAACTGATCGGCCGCCGGAAACTGACCGTGTGAGAGTCGGCCGCCGGAAACCGATCGTGTGAGAGCCAACTGCCGGAAGCCGGCCGCGTGAGAGCCGACCGTCGGAAACCGACCGTGTGCGAGCCGGGGCGATGCGGTCCGGAGCGCTGCGCCCTGGGGAGGGTGGCGGTGCGGCCCTGGAGCGGTGCCACCCGGGGCGGCGGCCCGGAGTGGTCTCGGCCGGTGCGGCCCAGGGGTGCACCGGGGCGGGTGCACCGGGGCGGGTGCACCCGGGCGGTGGGTCCTGGAGTGACGTCGTGCGCGCCCGGCGGCCCGGAGTGCTCCCGGGCGGTACGGGCGCGCCGGGGCGACCCGGCCCGGGCCCGCCGTCTCGCGGCCCCGGGTCGTCCGTGACGAACGGTCGGAGTCAGGCCGTCGGCAGGTCGTACGCGTCCGCGATCAGTTCGTAGCTGCGCAGACGTGCCTCGCCGCCGTGGGCATTGGCGGTGATCATCAGTTCGTCGGCGCCGGTGCGCTTGGCCAGGGCGTCGAGGCCCGTACGGACCTCGTCCGGCGTGCCGTGGACGACGTTGGACAGCCAGCCGTCGACGAAGTCGCGCTCCATGGGCGTGAAGGCGTACGCCTCCGCCTCCTCCGGCGTCGGGATCAGCCCCGGGCGGCCGGTGCGCAGCCGGACCATGGACAGCGCGCCCGAGAGCACCTGTCGACGGGCCTCGCGTTCATCCTCGGCGGCCAGGGCCGAGACACCGATCAGCGCGTACGGGGCGTCGAGCACCGCGGACGGCCGGAACGAATCCCGGTACAGATCGAGGGCCGGGATCGTGTTCTGCGCCGAGAAGTGGTGGGCGAAGGCGAACGGCAGACCGAGCACGCCGGCCAGCCGGGCGCTGAACCCGGAGGAACCGAGCAGCCAGATCGGCGGGCGGGCCGGGGACTGGACGCCGCCCTCGGCGGTGGCCTGGACCGGCCCGGGCACCGCGTGGACGCGCGAATAGGGATGGCCGTCGGGGAAGTCGTCGTCCAGGAACCGGGTCAGCTCGGCCAACTGCTGCGGGAAGTCGTCGGCTCCCTCGCCCGGCCGGTCGGTACGACGCAGGGCGGCGGCCGTCGCGCCGTCGGTGCCGGGGGCGCGCCCGAGGCCGAGGTCGATGCGGCCGGGGGCCATGGCCTGGAGGGTGCCGAACTGCTCGGCGATGACGAGCGGCGCGTGGTTGGGCAGCATCACCCCACCGGAACCGAGCCTGATGCGTTCGGTGCGGGCGGTGAGATGGGCCAGGATCACGGCCGGTGAGGAGGAGGCGACGCCGGGCATGGAGTGGTGTTCGGCGACCCAGTAGCGGTGGAAGCCGCGGCTTTCCGCGAGCCGCACGATGTCCACGGCGGTGCGCAGCGCCTGGGAGGCGGTGCGGCCCCGGCCCACGGTCACCAGGTCCAGCACGGAGAGGGGTACGGGGGCCGCGCCCTGCGCCCTGCCCCGGATTCCGGCGCCCTGGTGCCCGTCGCCCCGCACATCGTTCCTGTGGACCTCGGCGTCCCGGATTTCGTCGTCCCGCACCTCGTTGCCCCGCATCTCGTTGCCCCGTATTTCGTTCACGTCCCCGCCTCTCCTGGTGATGCCCGCGCGTCCGCGTATGCCCGCCCGTCCGCGTATGCGCGCGTACGCGTCTGCGCCTGGGTACGCGAACGGCCGCGACCACGGCTGTGACCACGGCCGCGGCTCCCCTGTCCGGCTCAATAACAGGAGGAGACCTCCGTTTATTCCGACCCCGCTCCGCCCTGTTCGGCGTCGTAGACCCTGTTCCGCCCCTCGTTCCCGCCTCGCTCGGACTCGTTCCTCCACCTGCGGTCCGCGGCCGGTTCATTCCCCCCGTCGACCGGGCTCGGCGCGCTTCCCGGGATGGCCCTTCCCGCCGCTGTGCGCCCAGGCGCGGCCCTCACCCCACCTGGCGACCGGGGCCGGGGGTGCCTCGCGGTCAGCGAAGATCCTGCCCAGCCTCGGGGACCAGGCGCGGCGGTCCGCGAGCCGCAGCCCCTCCCTGGCCGTGACCTGGTTCCCGGTGAGGACCGGTTTGCCGAGGAGTTCCTCCAGTTCCGTCACGTACGAGACGGTGTGCAGGGCCGTGTCGGGCAGCAGCACCACCTCCGCGTCCGGCCGGTCCGCAGCTTCGGCGAGCTCCTTCACCTGGTCCGGACCCCAACGGGCGGCCTCGGCGGCCGAGGCCAGAGCGGCGGTGCGGGTGGCCGTCACTTCGATGCCCGCCGTATGCAGGAAGGCGGTGAACAGGGCCGCGATGTGCTCGGGGTAGGTCGTGGCGACGGCGACGCGGGCGGCGCCCAGTTCCCGCACCGCGTGAACGAAGCCGAAGGACGTGCTGGACGCGGGCACCCCGGCGGCCCGGGCCAGAGCGGCGATCTGCTCATGGGCGCCCTCCCAGCCGTACAGGAAGCTGCCCGCGCCGCTCGCCCACACGACACACTCGACACCGGCCCGCTGGAGCTCCGCCACCCCGGCGGCCAGCCGTTCGGGCGCACCGGCTCTCATCAGCGCATCGGTCCGATAGACGTCCTCGTCGATGGCGGTGTGGTTCACGACGAGGCGGACCGCGTCCAGCAGGATCTCCATCCGCGGAAAGTCGTCCTCCGCGAAGTGGCCCGGGTAGAGAATGCCGAGGGTCGTCATGTCCGCCCTTCCTGTTCCCGCCTGCACTGCGCCTGTTCGTTCCCGCCCGTTCCGTTCCTGCCTGCTCCAGCCCGTTCTCGCCTACCCCTTGCTGTGCCCGCCAGTCCCGTTCCCGCTTGCTCCCGCCCGCTCCCGCTCACCCCTCCTTGCTCCTGACGCGCCTGCTCGTTCCCGTCCGTCCCCCAACCGTCTCCCTCCAGCCCTGCCCCCTGTCCGCCCCGGCACCTTCCCGTGCGTTCTCGCAGGCACCACGGCATCCGTTTTCATGCGCTTCCTCCCAGTATTCCCCCTTCTGCCGAGGACCGGCCGGGTCCAGCCATCGGAGGGTTCCCGGGGGCCTTCGGGCCCGTCGCGTGCTGTTGACGAAGGCGGACGCGGGTGCGAGCGTGGTCAATCCACCCACCCCAGACGCATCAGACGGAGCGGAGCGACCGTCTCTCATGCCCGAGCCCACCCTGCTCGTCCTGGACACCGACCCGTCGCCGCGTCTCGGTCGGCTGATCGGACGTGCCGCCGTCCGGTACACGGACGGGGCCGGACTCGCCGCGCGGCTCCCGGAGGCCGATGTGCTGCTGGTGTGGGATGCCGCCTCCGACGCGGTACGCACCGCGTGGCCGGGCGACGGGCCGCGTCCGGTGTGGGTGCACACCGCGAGCGCGGGCGTGGACCGACTGCTCTGCCCCGAGCTGGTCACCTCCGACACGGTGGTGACCAACGCCCGCGGCATCTTCGAGCGGCCGGTCGCCGAGTACGTGACCGGACTGGTGCTGGCGTTCGCCAAGGACCTCCCGCGCACCTTGGACCTCCAGCACCGGCGGGTGTGGCGGCACCGGGAGAGCGTGCCGGTGGCGGGCAGTCGCGCGGTCGTCGTCGGCGCCGGTCCGATCGGGCGGGAGATCACGCGGCTGCTGATCGCCCTCGGCGTCCGGGTGGCGCTCGTCGGCCGCACGGCCCGGCGCACCGTCCACGGCGCGGCGGACCTGGACCGGCTGGCCGCCCAGGCCGACTGGGTGATCTGCGCGGTACCGCTGACGGAGTCGACCCGCGCCATGTTCGACGCGCGGTTCTTCGGGCTGATGCAGCCGTCGGCACGGTTCATCAACGTGGGGCCTGGCCCGCTCGTCGTCGAGGACGACCTGGCGGCGGCGCTGCGCAAACGCTGGATCGCGGGCGCGGCACTCGACGTGTTCGCCCAGGAACCGTTGGATCACCGGAGCCCGTGGTGGGACGTACCGGATCTGATCGTGTCACCGCACATGAGCGGCGACACAGCCGGCCGACGGGACCGGCTGGCCGAACAGTTCGTGAGGATGTACGAACTCTGGGCGGCCGGGCAGCCGTTGCCGAACGTGGTGGACAAGCGACGCGGATACGTCCCCGTCCGGGACCACGACGACTGATCCTCACCCCTGCCTCATATCCCGACACCGACAACGACACCCGCACCGGCACCCGCACCCGGCAGCGCCCCCGCCCCACCCCGAACTCCCGGCACCCAGCCATCGCACCCGGCCCACCGCGCCCGGCCGGCGCCGCACCGACTCCACACGGGGGGCCTACTGACGTCCAGCCATATTCCTTTGGATGCACGGCATCACGGGCGTCATAACGCCCCTCACCGCACCGGCAACGGGACACGGAAAGGTCACCCTCGGGCCACGGTTCGGCAACAGGCGGGGGCTTCCTGCATAGACGTACGGGATCGGGCAGGCGCTCCACCTGTCCAAAACGCCTCGTCTCTCCAGGAGTTCAGGAACCATGGCCGACTTTCCCCACCTGTCCCGCAGAGGCTTCCTCAACCGATCGGCGGCCGTGGGCGGCCTGCTCGTCGTTCCCGGTCTGCTCTCCTCGTGCAGCAAGACCGACGCTGGGGCGGCGGACGGCGCGGGCGCCCTGGAGAAGCTGCGCGAGCAGGGCTTCGTACGGGTCGCGTACGCGAACGAGGCCCCGTACGGCTATCTGGAGGGAAAGCAGCTCAAGGGCGAGGCGCCGACCCTGCACCGCGAGATCTTCAAATCGCTCGGGGTCGACGAGCTGAGGCCCACCCTCTCCGAGTGGGATGGACTGATCCCCGGCCTCCAGGCGGGCAAGTACGACGTGGTGAGCGCCGGCATGGCGATCACTCCGGAGCGGTGTGCCAACGCCCTCTTCTCCGAGCCCGAGTTCATCTCCCCGACCGCGCTGATGGTGAAGAAGGGCAACCCGAAGAAGGTCACCGACCTGGCAACGGCGAAGGCCGCCGGGATCACCGTCGGTGTGATGTCGGGTGCCGTCGAAGGCGCGTACGCCGAGGGCGCGGGCCTCCCGAAGGACAGGATCAAGACGCTGCAGAAGCCGCAGGACGGCGCCGACGCGGTGAAGGGCGGCCGGATCGACGCGTTCCTGCTCACAGGCATCTCGCTGCGCTGGTTGGCGAGGACCAACCCGGAGACCGAGGTCACCGGGCCGTTCGTTCCGGAACTCGACGGCAGGAAGCAGTACAGCCCCGGCGGTGCCGTGTTCCGCAAGGGCAACGAGGAGCTGCGGGACGCCTTCAACCGGGAGCTGAAGAAGATCGTCTCGGACCGTTCGCGGTACGTGGGCCTGCTCCAGGAGTACGGCTTCGGGGCCGGCGAGCTCCCGCCGGCCACGCTGAAGACAGCCGATCTGTGCGCGGGCTGACGGGGACGGGAGGGAGCGCACCGCATGAGTGATTTCCTCTCCGCCCTCCTCGACGATCTGCCGCACCTGTGCTCGGGGCTGTGGGTGACCGTCCAGGCCACCGTCCTGGGCGCGGCGCTCGCCCTGGTCCTGTCGTTCGTCCTCGGCCTGATGTCGGTCAGCCGGCTGTTGGTGCCGCGCGGTGTGTCGCGCGTGGTCGTGGAGTTCTTCCGCGGCACCTCGCTCTACATCCAACTGTTCTGGCTCTACTACGCCATGCCGCCGCTGACGGGGTACGAACTGACGCCGCTGCTGTGCGGAGTCGTCGCCTTCGGTCTCAACTACGCTGCGTACGGGGCCGAGGTGGTGCGCGGGGCGATCAACTCCGTTCCCCGCGCCCAGTTCGAGGCGGCCGTCGCCCTGAACATGACGCCCTCGCAGCGGATGTGGCGCGTGATCCTCCCGCAGGCGTGGGTGCAGATGATCCCGTCGTTCACGAATCTGCTGATCCAGTTGCTCAAGTGCACGCCGCTGCTGTGGCTGATCTCCGCGGCCGATCTGATGACCACGGTCCAACAACTGCGCGACCGCACCGGCGAGACGCTCACCGCGTATCTGACCCTGCTGGTCGCCTACTTCGTCCTCGCCTACGCGCTCACCCTGCTGATGAACATGCTGGAGCGCGGCGCCAAGCGGCGGCTCGGGCTCTCGTCCGGCACGGATTCACCACCACGGGGCGGCGGCCCCGGACCGGCCATCCCGTCGGCCTCCGACATCCCGTCGGCCTCCGGCATCGCGTCGGCCTCCGGCGTCGTTTCGGCCTCCGGAGGTGCCCGGTGAACGGCTCCACGGCAAGCGGTGTCGACTGGAACGCCGTCGGGGACGCCCTGCCCCTGCTGCTCGAAGGCTTCCGGGTCACCCTGCTCGCGACCGTGCTCGGCACGCTGTTCGCGGCGGTGCTCGGGCTCGCCGTCGCGGTCGCCGGACGAGCGCCGAGCAAGTTCGTGACGGTGCCGGTGCGGGTTCTGACGGAGTTCGTCCGGTCCACCCCGTTGCTCGTCCAACTCGTCGGCGCCGCCGCCCTGTTCCCGTCGGTGGAGCCGCTCACGACCGGCATCGTGGTGCTCGGCGTCCACTACGCCGCGTACACCTCCGAGGTGTACCGGGCCGGGATCGACAGCGTGCCGAAGGGGCAGTGGGAGGCGTGCCGGGCTCTCTCACTCACGCCGCGCCGGACCTGGCAGGCCGTGATCCTGCCGCAGGCGGTGCGCAACGTCCTGCCCGCCCTCGGCAACTACGCGATCTCGATGTTCAAGGAGACTCCTTTCCTTGCCGTGATCACGGTGCAGGAGATGGTCTTCGAGGCCCGCAAGTACGGCGCCGACCACTTCGCGTACACCGAGGCGTTCACACTCGCCGGACTGATCTTCCTGATCGCGAGCTGTCCGACCTCGCTGCTGATGAGAAAGCTGGAGAAGCGCCTTGGCCACTGAACCCCTCCCCTTGCGGAAGAACGCGGGCACGGCCCCCGAACCCCCCAGCCCCTCCGGGACTCCCGGACCCTCCGGACCGCCCGGGGCCCCGGAGGATGCCGTCCCCGTACACGCTCCCGCGCTCACGGGGACCGGCCGGCCACTGGTCCGCTTCGAGGACGTCGTGAAGCGGTACGGCGATCACGTCGTTCTGGACCGGCTGAACTTCTCCGTGGGGCGCGGAGAGCACATCACCCTGATCGGGCCCAGCGGCTCGGGGAAGACCACCATCCTGCGACTGCTGATGACGCTGGAGAAGGTCAGCGACGGCGTCATCTGGCTGGACGGCGACCCGCTGTCCCACGTCCGGGCATCCGACGGATCGCTGAAGCCCGCGACCGAGAGGCATCTGCGCGAGGTCCGGAGGAAGATCGGCATGGTCTTCCAGCAGTTCAACCTCTTCCCTCACATGAGTGTGCTGCGAAACGTCACCGAGGCCCCGGTCAACGTCCTCGGCATGGACCGCGACGAGGCGGAGTCCCGCGCCCTCGAACTGCTCGACATGGTCGGGCTCGCGGGCAGGGCCGGTGCGCACCCCTCCAAGCTGTCGGGCGGACAGCAGCAGCGGGTGGCGATCGCCCGCGCGCTGGCGATGCGCCCGGAAATCCTGCTGCTGGACGAGGTGACCTCCGCGCTCGACCCGGAACTGGTCGCGGGCGTACTGGAGTTGCTGAGCGACATCGCCCGGAACACCGACATCACCCTGCTCTGCGTGACCCATGAGATGAACTTCGCCCGCGACGCCTCGAAGACAGTGCTGATGTTTGATTCCGGACGCGTGATCGAATCAGGGCCGCCGGAGAAGATCTTCTCCGATCCAGAACACGAACGCACGCGCGAATTTCTCGCCGCGGTGCTGTGACCTGGCCACTCCTCACATGCCAACGACGGTGACATATGCCACACGAATGCGCCCCGGTTCGCGGAGTCGGGGCGCATCGTCGCGTCGTCAAGAACCGGCTCGCGAGGCACGGTTGGCAGCTATCGTGAGCCCAGAGCTTGCGGTCACCATCTGGTAGGGGGATACCGTGCCGTTGAAGCCCGAACCGACCGCACCGTTCCACTCGGTGCGGCACGCCCTTCGTGTTCTCGAAACGGTCTCCAAGTACGGCAACGGCGTGGCGGACACCCAGATCTCCCGGGAGACGGGGCTGCCCGCCGAGCACCTGACCTCCCTGCTGCTGACACTGCGCCGCGAGGGGTACGTCGAGCAGATCACCGACGGGGCGTATGTCATCGGCGCCTCGCTGCTGCTCCTCGGTTCCGGCACGGCCCGCAGGCTGGCCCTGGAGGCGAAACTCCAGCAGTCGCTGGCGCAACTGCGCGATTCGGTCGGCGCGGCCGTCTACATCAGCCGGTACGTCGACGGCGAGGTCCGGGTCACGCAGTACGCCGACGGCCCGCACGCCCCCGCCGTCAACGAGTGGGTCGACTTCCGGTCGTCCGCGCACGCCTCGGCGGTGGGCAAGTGCCTGCTGGCCCAGCTCGACCTGAACGGCCGCCGCGACCATCTCTCGCGCCACAAAACAGCCCGGCTCACCTCGCGGACGATCACCAACGAGAGGGTGCTCTTTTCGAAGCTCGACAGCCAGCCGACGACCGTCCCGATGCTCGACCTCCAGGAGTACGCGGTCGGCACGGTGTGCGCGGCGGTGCCACTGACGGCCGGTTCGTCCGCCGGATGCCTGGCACTCTCCCTCCCGGCCGAGGACGCGCACCGCCTGCGCTCGGCGGCGGACACCCTGAACCGGCGGGCGGCACCCGTGCTGCTGTCGCTGGCGCTCTGAAGGCCGTCCTCGCCGCCGCCCGGTCGAAGGCGGGGTCGCCGTCCGGTCGGAGGCAGGGCGGTCGTGCGGGAGGCGGGGCCGTCGTGCCGGAGGGAGGCCGTCCGATCGTCGGCACTCCCCGCCCCGATCTTCCCCCAGGGTGAATCATCCCATTTCATCCCGTTTTCAGCGGTTTATTGCCGGCGTCATCAGCACCCTCCAGGAGCAGGTATTATTTTCTTGTCAGCAGGCGCCGCTAGCTCAGTTGGTTAGAGCAGCTGACTCTTAATCAGCGGGTCCGGGGTTCGAGTCCCTGGCGGCGCACAGGCAACGCGCTGGGCGGTTCATGTACACACGTGAACCGCCCAGCGCGTTTTTTGCTGCTCATCGAGATGTACGAACGTTCTACACACCTGTGCCAGGCAGCGTTCTAGTGCCGTGACCGGCAAGGTTTGCCCGGAAGGAGCGGCGTCCGGTGCGTGCGATCGCAAGGCGGCCGAATGCCCTCGTAGCGGGCTACGTGGGCTTTCGGCCAACGCCGCGAGCGTGCGTGCCGGGCGGTGCGACGGGGCAAACGTTGCCTGATGCGGCACTAGATACTCGTACGCTCCAGGCGTGACGAACGCCACGAGCACTACCGCCGAGCGCGGCCACCCCGCCGGCCGCTGGGAATGGACCGCCTTCGTGGTCCTCCTGCTGCCCCTTCTCCTCGTCTCCATGGACATCTCCGTGCGTCGCGCGCCGGGCGTCACGCGTCGTGCATCAGGCGCCAGGCGTCAGGCATCAGGCATCAGGCATCGGCCGCATCGCCTCGGCACTTGAGTGCTTCAGCACCCCGCGTCAGAACTGCACGTCGGAGCAGGCGTAGAACGCGTTCGTCGTGTCGGCGACGTTCCAGACGCTCAGGATGATGTGCTTCCCGTTCTTCTGGGCGGGGATGGTGCCGTGTTGAGTCAGGGTCGCCGGGGGCCGATTGCCACCGTAGGGCACCGTCATGAAGGGCTGAGGCTCCAGGTCAGCCCTGGTGAGCGGCTCGGTGGGGTCCCAGCCGTCCTTGGTGATGTAGTAGCGGAAGTCCGAGGTGGCGTGGGGGGCGGTGAACTGCCAGCGGAAGCTGAATTCCTGACCAGCCGTCACTTTGGTGGCGGGCCAGTTCCCACCACGCGGGTCGTCGAGCTGGGCGAACACGGAGTTTCCGCCGGAGCAGATCTCCCCGTCGGCCGGCCCGGCCGCCGGGAAACCCTTCGGACCCTCGACGCTCTGCGGTTCCCACTGGATGTTTCCGCAGCCCGTCACAGTCCCGTTGGCACAGAGCTTCTGGCGGCTGATGGGGTTGTCGGTGTAGCCGTGGCTGCTGGCACTGCTCGTCGCGAACAACGAAGCACCCGCGATCGCCAGGCCGACTACGGCCGCACTTGACCGTTTACGCATTGCTGTCGCTCCTCAAGAACGTGGGGGAGGTTCTATGAGCCTTGCTGCGCACACGCACTGCGGTCTAGACCAAGTCCCAGGTTATTGATGAGCACTGAGCATGTCCAGGCCAATGGGAGCGGGATTCCGCTTCGCCGCCAAAGCGGTCTCCCGGCTCCCTCAGACCCCTTCGTTCCCGCCGCGTCCCGTGTAGAACGCCACCGTCAAGTCCTTGACCAGCAGCTTCCGTTCGTAGTCGTCCAGTTCCACGATGCCTCGCTGGGTCAGCCGGTTGACGGTGTCGTCCACCGCGTCGACCACCGAAGTCAGCACACTGTCGCGGTGCTTGGCGTCGATGGCGGCGACCTGGCGACGCTGCATGGCCGCGGCGACCTCGGGCGCGTACTCGATCCCGGTCGGCTGCGCCGAGTACACCTCGATGCCGACGGGTGCGCAGTCCGCCTTCAGCATCCGGGTCAGCGCGTCGCCGACGGCCTCCGCGTCGCGCAGGGTGGGCGCGTCCTCGTGGAAGGCGTCGGCGGGGAGCTGGGAAAGGACCCGGGCCATCGCCGCTTCGACCTGCTCGCGCAGATACGTTTCGTGGTCCTCGACTCCGAGCAGCGCCCGCGCGGTGTCGCGGACCCGCCACACCACGAGGACGACGACGCGCAGGGCGGTGCCGTTGGCGTCCACGGCGGGCGTCGGTTCGCTGCGCCAGTGCCGCAGGCGTACGTCGACCCGGCGGCGCAGCAGCAACGGGCTGATCCACATCAGCCCGGTCCGCCGCACACTCCCCCGGTACTTGCCGAAGAGCGTGAGCACCCACGCGTATCCGACGCGCCCTCGGCTCAGTCCGCCGAGCGCGAAGAGCACCAGCGTCGCCAGCGCGGCGAGGGCCGCCCAGGCGCCGAGCCCGATCCCGTCGTACGGTCGCGGCGCGACCCCGAACCGAGCGAGCGCGGCGACGGGCAGCGCGCCGGTCCACCAGAGGACGGCCCCGGCTCCGGCGATCCCGCACAGCGCGGTGAACAAAGCCACCCAGCCGGGCAGCGCGGGCCCGGAGCCTTCCGCGAGTTCCGGGTCACCGGCCGGCGCGGGCCGGGCCGGCGGGCGCACCTGCGGTCCCCGTGGCGCGGGCGGGCGCCGCACTTCCCGCGCGACGCCCCCGCCACCGGGCCCCCGCCGCGCCGGGCTGGTGGGCAGTCCGGTGGTCTCGGTGTTCCCGGGGTCGTCGCGGAAGAGCAGGTGGACGGGGATGGTCGCGGTCGCCTCGCTGCCGATGACCGCGTGGCGCCGCCCGGTGCCCGACGGCGCGGCGACGGGCCGCTCGGCCCCGCCGAGGGTGCGGTCGACGACGTCCCGGTGCCGGGCGGCGTCGCGGTGCCGGGAGGGAGACGGCAGCGGTGACGTGAACGCAGACGTGAACGGAGACGGGGACGCGGACGCAGACGTGAACGGAGACGGGGACGCGGACGGAGACGGAGCCGAGGGCTTGGCCGTGGCCGGAGCCGATGCCTCGACATCCCGATCCGGGTCTGGGTCCGGCTCCAGCGCCAGACCCCGATCCCGCTCCAGGTCCAGAGCGAGGCCCCGATCCAGGTCCAGAGCCAGGCCCCGATCCCGATCCAGGTCCAGCGCCTGGTCCAGGTCCGGGACCGGGCCGGACGGCGCGACGGCGTCCGTGGCCGTGACGGCGTCCGTAGCCGGGGCGGTGGCCCCGTTCGGGTCTGCCGCGCCCTCGGGCCGGCCGTCCTCACCCGGACCGTTCGTACTCACCGGGGTCCGCTCCCGCATCCGCGCCTCTTCCCGCTCTTCCCCGTCCTCCGGCGCTCCGGCACCGTCCGACGCCGTGGATCTCATTCCCGCCTCCGTCATGTCCGTTTCCTCATGAGAAGAGCCGCCGCCAGGTCTCCGGTCCCGGGTAGCCGTCCGCCTCCGCGCCTCGCCAGCCCTGGGCCCGCTGGAAGGCTTCGAGATTGCGCCGGTCCGCCTCGCTCCACCGGCGGCTGGGGCCCGACTGGTAGTGCTTGCCGAAGCCCTTCTTCACCAACTGCCTGCCGAGCCTCTCGACATGGGCGTTGGACTGACCGGGCCGGAAATAGCTGCGTCCGGGGAACGCCGAATCCGCGTTCGGCCCGCTCGCACCGCCACCGGATCCGGTGCCGCCGGATCCCTTACGGGGTATGTCGTTGCCCGTCCCGTTGTCCAGGAGGCGCCAGGTGTGGGGGCCCGGGATGCCGTCCGCCTCGTCGCCCTTCCAGCCCTGGGCCTTCTGGAACGCCCGCGTGGCGCGCCGGTCCGCGTCGCCCCAGTCCGGACCGGGGCCGGACGAGTAGAAACGCCTCCCACCCCGCTCCACCAGCATCTTCCCGAGCTGGGTGACGTACTTGTTGTTGGCCCCGGGGCCGAACTTCCCGGCGCCCGGGAACGAGGTCGACGAACCGCCACCATCGCCGCTCCCGCCGCTCAGCCCCTTGTACCGGTACGCGACGTACGAGCCGGAGTGGCTCCAGTACGCCATGGGCGTCGTCTGTTTGCGGGTGTGCGGCCTCGCCTGCTCGTACGCCGTGTAATGGGTGTGCGTGTAGTCGGTCCAGCCGCCGAAGATCGTGACGTGCGAGCCCTTGTTGGGGTCCGAGGGGTTGTGGAAGAGCAGGATGTCGCCCGGTTGCAGGTCCTTCCGCGCGATCCTGGTGGCGTACCGGGCGAGGCTGCCGGTCCACTCGTTGCCGGGCAGGTTCCAGGCCATCGAGACGAAGCCGGAGCAGTCCTGCCGGTAGCCGTCGTGCCAGTACCTCGACATGCTGTACGGCACCTGCGCGGAGACCCACTTCTTCGCCCGGTTGATGATCGCGGCACGGGTCGTCTTGCGCAGCGTGAGCGAGGCGTTCGTGTACGCGGGCGGGCCGGCGGAACCGGAGCCTTGTACGGGGCCCGGCCTGCCCTGCGGGGTGTCCGGGTCCACGCCGGCCCCGGCGGGTGGGGCGGCGGCCTCGTCCGGGGCCACCGGATCCGGCGCGTCCCATGCGTCCGGCGCATCCAATCCCTCCGGTGCGCCCCATGCGTCCGGTGCATCCGGCGTGTCCCATGCCTCCGGTGCGTCCGGTACTTCCGGCTCGGCCACCGATGCCGTCGCCTCGTCCGAACGGGAGGCTCCGGCCGCCTCCGCCGAACCGGCCGCGTCGGCCACCTGGCCGCCCGGCACCTTCACCGCCTCGGCCACCCCGGTGCTCAGCACCACACCAGCCGCGGTGGCCAGCACCAGCACGCGGCGTGCGCCGTGGGCCCCCGGATGACCCCCGTCCCGCACGGCCAGGGCCCCGGCGGTTCGCCGCTGTGCGGCACACCCCGCACAGGCACAGTCGACGGCGGGCACGTACTCCTCGAAAGCCGGCACAGTCATGCGAGTCCCCTCTGCGTTCTCAAGATCTTTGGGCGCATCTGTACGGGCGTCAGTGTCTCAACCCTTATGACATATTGCATTTTGACGGATAGGAGAGAAAAAACGACCATCCGACAGGCCGTGCCGGACAGGAAATGGCCAGGAGCACCCCTCTCCTTCGGGTAAAGTTCTCCAGGTCAGCAGGCGCCGCTAGCTCAGTTGGTTAGAGCAGCTGACTCTTAATCAGCGGGTCCGGGGTTCGAGTCCCTGGCGGCGCACGCAAAGTCAAGGTCCCCTCACCGAGCGTGAGGGGACCTTGTTCGTGCACGGGCAACCCCACAGGGCGACCGCGCGGCGGCCCCCCCTCACGAAGTCACGACTCCGCAGGAAACGCGCAGAACACACGCGACCGCTACACGGCAGCAAGAACTCCACACAGTGATGATCCAGTCACTCCGCGCACGGCACCCCGGTGACCGCCGAGCCGAACTGACCGGCAGTCAGGCGGCAGGAGGGGCTCCTGATCGCAGACCCTTCGCGGTCGACAGCGAAATTCAACCGACGCCACGTCAGAATCGTGTGCAACGAGGGAAGTTCGTGACGTGGGCGGCGATCCGGAGTTGGCCGGACCCGTCGACAGCGGCTCAGCAGGGACCCAGCATGGTCTCCACAGGGAAGCGGCGGGGAGGCAGCGGGTTACGGCGCGGGCCCGGTCAGCTCCCGCTGTTCCCCTTCGGCCTCTCGCCGGTCAGGTAGGCCGACACGACCACGTTGGCGTCGTAGGAGCGGGACGCCCGGTCGTAGGTACCGCCGCAGGTGATCAGGCGAAGCTCGGCTCGCCCCTTCTTCCGGGGGCCGTATGCCTTGTCGGCGTTGAAGCGTTCACGGGTGAGGACCTGGACGTCGTCGACGGTGAATTCGGCGACGGTGCCGTCCGTGCGGGTCACCTCGACCCTGGCACCAGGGCGGGCCGCGCTCAGTCCGTAGAAGACGGCCGGCCTGGTCTCGGTGTCGACATGGCCGACGAGGAGAGCGGGGCCCTTCGCACCGGGCTCGGCGCCGGCGCCGTACCAGCCGACGACGCGGGGCGCGTCGAACGACGGCGGCTCGATCGCGCCGTCCTCGTCCAGGCCGCGGGCGACCACGGGCGCGTCGACACCGATCGACGGGACCTCGATCCGTAGCGGCGTGGCACCCTCGATCGGTTCGTGGGGTGGGGGCAGCAGGACGCCGAGCGGGCGGCCGACGGCGGCGATGTCACCGGTGGTCGGGGCGGAACCGGCACCGGAACCGTCGGTGATGTCACGGCCCCAGCCCCACAAGCCCAGGAACAGCACGGCCCAGGCCGTCCCGGCGAGCAGCCGACCGTGACCGGCGGGGGCGTCCGCGGCGGGCATGTCAGTCCGCCGCCCGGCGGCGACGGCGCGCCGCACTGCGGAACACGGCGGCGACGACAGCGATAGCGGCCAGGACCAGGCCGATCACGGCGTGCACGGTGCCGGGACCGCTCCGCCGGGCCTCCTGGTCGGTGGCCGCGGCGGTGCCGCCGCCACCCGCGCGGACCGGGGCCAGGGGGGTGGCCACCCCGTCCCGTCCGGCGACCGTGACCGTGACCGTGCCGGTGGCTCTGTCGCCGGCGTCGGCGCAGACGACCTGGACACCATGGTCACCGGGTGAGGCGTCGGCGCCGATCCGGGCCCGCGCGAACAGGGTCCCGTCAGCGGCGGGGGCGAAACGCGCCTTCGAGGCGAAGACGTCGGAGCTGCCCTCGGCACTCTCTCCGCCGCAGCCGTCCAACCGAAGGGCCACCTCGCCGCCCGGGGCGACGGAGCGCGGAGTCACGGAGAGAGAGGCCCCCGAGCCGGTATCCGAGCCGGTACTGGAACCGGTGCCCGAACTGGAACCGGTTCGGGAAACGACGGCGGGGTCCGATTCGGCCAGCGCGGCAGGAGCTGGCACCAGGGTGGCCGCCACGACCGCACCGACACAGAGCGTGAGGGATATGGAACGCATCGTGAACCTCCTCTGTGAAGGTTCACGCCTGCTCCGTCGTTCCGCATCCGCAGGAGGCCCCAGCGAGCGCGGGCAGCGGGCCGGTCTCCGGTCGACTCCCGCCGCCGCTCACCGGGCTCCCGTCCCGCTCCTGCCCTGCTTTCCGCCGGGCTCAGCCCTCGCCGGCGACGTCGACCAGATCGACCAGGTCGGCGATGGAATCGACGACCTTGGACGCCCGGAAGGGGTACTTGTCGATGTCAGCGACCGCGGTGAGGCCGGTGAGGACCAGGAAGGTCTGCATGCCCGCCTCCAGACCGGCCAGCACATCGGTGTCCATCCGGTCGCCGATCATGGCACTGGACTCGGAGTGGGCGCCGATCGCGTTCAGCCCGGTACGCATCATCAGCGGGTTGGGCTTGCCCGCGAAGTACGGCGCCTTGCCGGTCGCCTTGGTGATCAGGGCGGCGACGGACCCGGTGGCGGGCAGCGGCCCCTCGGCGGAAGGGCCGGTCTCGTCCGGGTTGGTGCAGATGAAACGGGCGCCGTCGTTGATCAGCCGGATCGCCTTGGTGAGCGCCTCGAAGCTGTAGGTGCGGGTCTCACCGAGGACCACGTAGTCGGGGTCGTGGTCGGTGAGGACGTAGCCGATGTCGTGCAGGGCGGTGGTGAGCCCGGCCTCGCCGATGACGTACGCCGTACCGCCGGGCCGCTGGTCGTCGAGGAACTTGGCGGTGGCCAGAGCGGAGGTCCAGATGTTCCCCACGGGCACGTCGAGACCCATGCGTGCGAGGCGGGCGTGCAGGTCCCGGGCGGTGTAGATCGAGTTGTTGGTGAGGACCAGGAAGGGCATGCCCGAGTCCCGCAACCGCTTGATGAAGGCATCCGCCCCGGGGATCGGCGTCCCCTCGTGGATCAGGACTCCGTCCATGTCGGTGAGCCAGGACGAGATCGGCTTGCGTTCTGCCATGCGTGGGACTCCTGCCGTACGCGTGTGCGGGGACGCCGGCGGCACCGCCTTGTGCAGCGCCGACGCCCCCGAGTTTAGAGCGTCCGTTCGCCCCATCGG
Source organism: Streptomyces sp. NPDC047982 (assembly GCF_043204165.1). Classification (NCBI taxonomy): domain Bacteria; kingdom Bacillati; phylum Actinomycetota; class Actinomycetes; order Kitasatosporales; family Streptomycetaceae; genus Streptomyces; species Streptomyces sp. NPDC047982. The sequence continues at coordinate 33,657 of NZ_JBIDBS010000015.1, forward strand.
CCGAACGGTGGAAGGGGGACAGGGACCCGGCGTCAGCGGCCGACTCCGCCGCCAACACCGGTCGCCGCGCCTCGGGGTCACCGCACCTCGGCCGTCGGACTCTACGGTCAGGGCCCGTTGTCGGCCCGGCCCTCGGCCCCGGCCCTCGGCCCCGGCCCTCGGCCCCGGCCCTCGGCTCAGCCGCCGGTGGCCGACTTCCAGGCGCCGACATGCGTCTGCGGCCCGTGCTCCAGGTGCCCGCGGTGCCGGAGTGCGGCCGGACGCGGGCAGGGGCGAGGGTGGGGTGTCGCCGCCGGCCGCAGGGCATTGTCGGCCCGGGGTCGGCGGGCCGGCTGCGCGTCTCTCCGGTCGCGCTGGCACTGCCTCCCCGGTCGCCCTCACGAGGCCCACCGGCCTCACGAGCCGTGTCGGTCCTGCCGATCCCACCGATCCCGCCCCGATCCTGCCGGCCTCACGAGCCGTGTCGGTCCCGCCGCTCCCGCCAATCCCGCCCCGATCCTGCCGGCCTCACGAGCCGTGTCGGTCCCGCCGGTCCCCGCCCGTCTCACGGACCTTGTCGACGTCGGCTACGTACGTCTCGTCCTCCCGCTCGCCGCCGCCGTCGCTCTGGCGGTCCTCGACGACGGCGAAGGTGTAGCCGTCGGACCCACCGACCCATGACCCGTCGTCCTTGCCGCCCCCGTCGCGCTTGCCCGCCCCACCGTTCGGCGCGGGCAGGCGCTGCACGATCGCCGCACCGGCGGTGACCCGCCCCGGGCTGGTGTCCGAAGTGAACGCCATCTTGACCCGGACGGTGACGGTGCGACCTGCAGGAACGGTGAACCCCTCGAAGGAGCCGGCGCCGCCGTCATCGGCACCCGCACCGCCCTCGCCCTCGCCGTCAGCGTCGCCGAAGACTCCGATGTGTTCGTCCTGGTCGGTGGTCTCCCAGGTGACGCGGTGCTCCACATCGGGGCGGCTCTGCTCGGAGAACACGAGCTGGATCTGTTCCGAGGTCAGCTTCCGCTCCTCGTCGACGAGTACGAGCACCGGGTGAACGGCCCGGCACGCCTCGTCCGTGGTGTTGGTCAGGTCCAGGAACCAGGTTCCGTACCCGCCGCCGGACGCGTAGGTGTCCGGACCGCCGTGGATGCGGGTGCGGATCGGGAACTCGCGCGCCTTCGGATCAACGCAGCCGGGCTGCTCGTCGTCGGTGGCGGCGTCCGGCTTCGCGACGGCGGTGGCCGACGACGCGGCGGCGGGCGCGCCGGACGTGCCACCGAGAACGGCGGGGACCACGCTCGCGGCCGCCAGCCCGAGCGCCAGTCCGTGCCGCGTCCGCCCGGTGGGCGGGGAGACTTCGGATGCGGCGGACGTGCCGGACGGGGGTGGTGTGTGGGACATGCGGGGCTCACCTTCGCTGCTCACCGAACGACCGGTCCTGCTCACCGGATGACCGTTCCTGTTCACCAGACGGCTGCGGCTGTTCCTGCTCGCCGGACGCCCGGTGCGCCTCACCACGCCGAACGGCCCGCGCCGCTCGCCGGGCGCTCACCCGGCGCCTTCGCCCGAGGCCCGGCCGGCCAGGCCGACCGGTCGTCGGGCGGGCGGGGCACGGGCCGGGCGAGCGTTGAAGACCTTGGCCGGACCTGGAACGGCGGCCGGCGCGTACAACCACAAGGCGCGGGAGATGTGCGCGTCGGCTACCGCGGGGCCCGGCCAAGATCTTCAGCACCCGCCCGGCCTGTGCGCCGGAGTTCACGGTTCTGGACGCGACACTGCCACGTGCGTGCGGGGCGAGCGGCGCCGACGTGCCGGACTGCTTCCCGGCCGGCCGCCGGGACCGCTCGATCGGCCCAGCCCGGGGCCCGCCCCCGTACCGCCCCGTCCCGAACCCGCTCTCCCCGTCCCCTCCTCGTCGTCCCCCCTTCCCCGTCCCCTCCTCGTCGTCCCTCGTCGTCCCCTCGCCATCCCCGTTCTCCCCCGGCCCGTCCGGCTCTCGCGCATGGGCAACCGCGTTGCTTAAGTGGCACGTATGACTGGCAACGCGACTCCCGGGACGCCTGTGGCGTCCGAGACCTCCCCGACCGCCCTGCGCGTCGGACTCATCGGCTACGGACTGGCGGGGTCCGTGTTCCACGCCCCGCTGATCGCCGCGGCCGGCGGTCTCACGCTCGACACGGTCGTCACCTCGGACGAGGAGCGGCGGGCGCGGGCGCGGGCCGAGTTCCCCACCGTGCGGTTCGCCGCGTCGTCCGAGGAGCTGTGGCGGCGGGCGGACGAACTCGATCTGGTCGTGATCGCGTCACCGAACCGGACCCATGTACCGCTCGCCACCGCCGCGATCGAAGCCGGTCTGCCGGTCGTCGTGGACAAGCCGATCGCCGGTACGGCCGCCGAGGCACGGGAGCTCGCGGCACTCGCACGGGAACGCGGGCTCTTGCTGTCGGTCTTCCAGAACCGCCGCTGGGACAACGATTTCCGCACCCTCGCCCGGCTGATCGCGGATGGCGAGCTGGGCACCGTACAGCGCTTCGAGTCCCGTTTCGAGCGGTGGCGTCCGCAGCTCAAGGGCGGCTGGCGCGAGTCGGGTGATCCTCGGGAGATCGGCGGGCTGCTGTACGACCTGGGCAGCCATGTCGTCGACCAGGCGCTCGTACTGTTCGGGCCGGTGGTGCGGGTGTACGCGGAGTCCGACGTGCGCCGCCCGGGCGCCGCCGCCGACGACGACACGTTCCTCGCTCTCACCCATGCGAACGGGGTCCGCTCACATCTGTACGTCAGCGCCACCACCGCCCAGCTCGGCCCCCGCTTCCGAGTGCTCGGCACGTCCGCCGGCTATGTGAAGTACGGTCTCGACCCGCAGGAGGCCGCCCTCCGCGCGGGCGTCCGCCCCCTGGACGACCGGCCGTGGGGCGAGGAACCGGAGGCGCTGTGGGGGCGGATCGGTTCGGGCGAGTCCCCGCTGACGGGCGGCGGCGCGCCGGTCCCCACCGTGCCGGGCGACTACCGCGCGTACTACGCGGCCGTCACCGACGCGCTGCGCGGCAGGGGTGACAATCCGGTGACCGCCCTGCAGGCCGCCGCCACCCTGGACGTGCTGGAGGCCGCACGCCGCTCGGCCCACGAAGGAGTCACCGTGACCCTGCCCGCCGCGGACCCGACGACCGACGTCTGACGAACCCGGGAGGGACAGGGCACCCCGCAAGCCCTCGTTCCCCCACGGGACCCACCCACCGGACCGGCACACCCCGCCGTCGCTCGCCCCAGGTCCGGGGCACGGCCCCGGTCACGCCGTGGTGGTGGCCGCCGCGCCGGCGGCGGGCACGTCGCGGTAGAGGACGGCCCGCTCGACCGCGGTCCAGGTGGTGCTGGTGACGACGTACAGGGCGGCGGCGAGCGGCACCACGGCGACGGTGAACAAGGTGGCGAACGACAGCAACGGCATCAGCTTCGTCATCGCGCCCATGCCCGGAACGGGCTCGCCGTCGGGCCCGGTGGCGGGGACGACCGGATTGGCGGCCATCTGGCGCTTCGTACGCCGGAAGTTGAACGTGGCCACGGCGGTGACGATCGCGAACAGTCCGAGGTACACGAGCCCCTGCGCCCCGAACGGCCCGCCGTGCGCCAGCGCGTCTTGCCAGCGCTCGCCGAGCGGGGCGCCGAACAGTTGGTGACCGAGCAGTTCGTTGGGCCCGTCGCCGATGCTCGGGCTGGAGAACAGGTGGTAGAGGAGGAAGAAGGCGGGCATCTGGAGCAGGCTCGGCAGGCAGCCGGACAGCGGCGAGACCTTCTCCTGCCTGTGCAGGTCCATGAGCGCCCGCTGCATGCGCTCGGGGTCCTTGCGGTGCTTCTTCCGCAGCTCGGCGATCTGCGGCTGGAGCCTGGTGCGGGCCTTCTGCCCGCGTGCCGCGGCCCGCGAGAGGGGGTGTACGGCGAGCCGCACGAGTGCTGTGAACAGCACGATGGCGGCGGCGGTGGACGCGGTCTGGAAGAACGGGTGCAGTACGTCGGCCAGCGCGCCGACCAGGGCGGCGAACGCGGACATGAAGACGGACATCGGTGAGCCCTCCGGGGGATCTCGTCGTGCCGGGAGTGCCGGGGCACCGGGCGGGCCGGACGTACCGGAAGCACTCGAAGTACCGGGGGTACTTGAAGCACCGGACGTGCCGGGAGCACCGGGCGCACCGGGAGTGAGGAACGGACTCGGCATGACGAACCGCGAGAAGGACACCCGTGGCCGGGCGTGCGCGCACCTGCCACGGGCGGCGCGCTGTGCGTACCCATGCCATGCGTACGCACCACCGCCCACCCCGCCCGTCGGGCCGTGCCCACGCACGGAACAGGACGGGGGACGGACCGGACGAGCCCCTACGCGGTCGTCAGGAGGGCATGGCCGGGGGCCCGGGGGCGTCTGCGGCCCCTGGCGTCCGGATCCCGCTGCGGCAGGAACGCGGTGCGCTGTTCCCGGTCTCGTATCGCCGTACGGACGCGGGTCCGGGGCACGGGCGCGGCACAACGGGCGCTGATGACCGCGGCGGCGACGAGTGCGGAGCCGGCGGCCGCGGTGGCGGCGAGGGCCACGGCGGCGGAGAGGCTGCCGCCCTCGGCGAGCGGGATCGCCGTGAACAGTTCGGTGACGAGGAAGAGCAGCAGCGCCACGGGGCGGGGCAGCCAGGCGAGGCCGTCACGCGGACGGCTCGTGTCACCGCTCATCGGCCCCTCCCCTCGTCACTGTCGCGGCCCGGCATCACTGTCGCTGTGCCCGGCATTCGCGCACACGTGCGTGCGCGACACTCTCCAGTCGTTATACACGACGGGTCCGACAAAGCGACCGTTGCTCGTCCCCCGTCCGCGACCACCGCCGCTGCCCGTACTCCCCACCGGTCCGCGCCCCCGCCGCTGCCCGCACTCCCCGCCGCTCCATGTACCGAACCCGGGCGCCTCCTACCGAACCCGGGCGCCTCCTACCGAGCCCGGACGCCGGTGAGCGTCCCCCACACCACGAGCCGGTACCGCGAGCTGAATTCAGGGGTGCAGGTGGTGAGCGTCACATAAGAACCGGCCTCGGTGTATCCGGCGCCCGCCTTCACCTCGCTGCGCGGGACGGGCGCGATGACACCGCTGTCGCGAGGGCTGGTCCGCGCGAGCGTCCGATCGACGGTGTACGTGTACACGGCCTCGCGGGTCTCGATGCCGATCACGTCGCCGCGGCGCAGTCGGTCGATGTACCGGAACGGCTCGCCGTGCGTGTTGCGGTGCCCGGCGAGCGCGAAGTTGCCCGCCTCACCGGGCTGCGCGGTCCGCGGATAGTGGCCGACGTACCCCTTGTCGAGGACGCCGCGCTTGCCGATGCCCCGGGCGACGGGGGCCACGAGCCCGATCCGGGGTATCCGGATGACGGCGTACGCCCGGTCCCATCGGGCCTCGGCGGGCGCCGTGCGCCCTGGAGACGTACGGCCGCCGGACGCCGCGCCGCCCGGCCCGCCACCACTCCCCGCACCAGAACCCCCCGCTCCTCCCGCCCGCTCCCCACGCTCCCCCGCCCCCCGCCCCTCCGGCTCCTGCCACGTCTTCCGCAGGGCCCGTACCTCCTGCTCGGCGTCGGCGCGAGCCTGCCGGTTGGTCCACCACAGCTGATGAACAACGAGCAACAACAGGACGACGCCGAGGGTCACCACCACCTCGGCCGCCGTCCAGAGTCCGCGCGCGAGGACCCTGCGTCCCCGGGCGCCGTGCTGCACCACCACCGGTATCCGCTCCCGCACGGCCCGCACGATAGGGCCCTGCCCCGTAACTCTCCAGGGTCGGAACAACTCTCCGTCCACGCGGCGCACAGCAGTACCGTGTGGTTCATGCGCCCCGACACGCCTGCCGACCACACCACCGAAGCCGAACGCCTGCTGCGCACCGCGGAGCGCTACCCCGCGGACCGTGAGCCGCTTCTCCTCCGGGCCGCGGCCCATCTGGAACTCGCCGGCGACCGGGCCCGCGCCACCACCCTCTACGAGGACCTGCTCGGCTCCCCCGGCCTCGACCATCCGCACCTGGTCAAGGCGCTGAACGCGGCCAACCTGTGGGAGTACGGCCACGAGGCCGAGGCCCGCGCGATCCTGGACGGTGTCCGTACCGCGCGACCGCTCGACCCTGCGCCCTGGGAGATCGCGGCGGAGACCTTCGAATCCCACGACGAGCTGGACGCCGCCCACGACTGCTTCACGACCGCGCTGACCCTCCTGCTGACACCGGGCGAGGAGGTCCCGTACGCCACGCAGTCGCTGCTGATCGGCCGCCACCGCGTCCGCAGGCTGATGGGTGCCGACCACGACGCGTGGGACGAGCTGGCGGACACCGTCCACACCGCCTCCGTACCGCTGGACGAGCTGCACGACCCGAAGCGGCTGTGGGCGCTGGGCTCCTCCGACCCCGGCGAGCTCCGTGCCGAGATCACCCGCCTCCGCGCCGAACTGGGCACCTACCGCACCGCGCTGTCCCGCCCGTTCCCGGTGGCCATGCTGCACTGGTCGGCCCACGAACTCGACGAGCTCCTCGCCGCGTACCCGGACCTGCGTTCCGAGTACCCCTCCCACGCCGACCACCTGGCCCGCCTGGAGGCCGCCCTCCGCGATCTCCACCAGGCCGGCACCCCGAACCTGGGCATCGTCACCGGCACGGTCCCCTCGTACGAGGCGTTCGCCGCGTCGGAGGCAGCCTCTCCGGCCGACCCGGACCTCCTCCCCCAGTACGCCACCACCCTCGCCGCCCGCGGCCGCGCCGTCCCCTGGCCCCCGGCCCGCAACGCCCCCTGCTGGTGCGGCTCGGACCGCCCCTACCGCGAGTGCCACGGCACGGACTGAACGCACACCCCGAACGTTGGCCCCGGGGCGGCCCGGCCTCGGCCGCAGCCGCCCCGCCCCGCCCCGCCCCGCCCCGCCCCGCCCAGGGACTCTCGCGCGCCAACGGGACGCATCGCCTGCGACTGTCACGTACCCGCGAGGGTTGGGCTCCTCACATCGCACGCGCTTCCGGACCTTCCACTCCGTACGCTTCCGCCATGCCCGAACTCCAGCGCCTCCGCCCCGATCACGCCCCGGCCCTCCTCGCCTTCGAGCGGGAGAACCGCGCCTACTTCGCCGCCTCGGTACCGGACCGCGGCGACGACTACTTCACGCACTTCGAAGCCCGCCACGCCGCCCTGCTCGCCGAACAGGCCGCCGGAACCTGCCATTTCCACGTCCTGGTGTCCACCGACCCCAACGCCCACGGTGAGATCCTGGGCCGCTTCAACCTGGTCGACGCGGCCGACGGCTCCGCCGAACTCGGCTACCGCGTAGCTGAGAAGGCCACCGGCCGCGGCCTCGCCACGACCACCATCCGCCACCTGTGCACCCTGGCCGCCGAGCAGTACGGCCTCACCACCCTCCGCGCCGCCACCACCCTCGACAACCCGGCCTCCCGCGCCGTCCTCACCCGCACCGGCTTCACCCCGGCCGGCGAGGAACTCCTGCTGGACGGGCGGCCGGGGCTGGGGTACATGTGGCACTTGAATCGGGGTTCCGAAGTCAGGACTCAGCGGTGAAGGCCCCAGCGAAGGCATGTGAACACCCACAGTCCGTCAGTCCCCCTTGATACAACTGCATGTGTAAGAGGTGAGATGAGGGGACTCGGTCATGCCCAACGACTTTGCACGCAACACTGCTCCGGTTGCCGGGCTTTACGAGACGCTGATCACCCATCGCCTCGAAGAACGTATGAAGCAGCTCGACTCGACGATCTGGCGGGCCATCGATGGGGTGGTCGGCGCTGAATCTGTGCCTCATGTGCTGTCACGACACATCGGAAACGTCGTGCGACAGGCCCTTCAGGGGCTCTCACCTGCGGAGCAAGTGGTCGCCACCAACCACATCCTGGATTCGCTCAACACTATCGAAGGTGCGACCGAGTGGGTTGACCTCGTCACCGAGGGCCCCCGACAGTTGCTTGCAGTGGCAGAACAAGAGGCTCCTGGCGTCTACGCGATCCGACCAGCCACACCTCTCTCTGAGACGGCACTGATCACCAACTCGCCCGACGACCCAAGCCTGGGATTTGAGTTGCGTGCCGAGTTGGCCACGGCAGACAGCGTTGACCTCCTCTGCGCCTTTGTGAAGTGGCACGGACTACGAGTCCTAGAACAATCGCTCTCCTCCGCACGCGACCGGGGCGTACCCATCCGCGTGCTGACAACGACCTACATAGGAGCCACGGAGCGTCGGGCGCTGGATCGTCTGATTCGCGAGTTCGGTGCCGAAGTGAAGGTTAACTACGAACTTCGCTCGACACGGCTGCATGCCAAGGCATGGCTCTTCCGTCGCGAAAGCGGCTTCGACACGGCGTATGTAGGTAGCTCCAACCTGTCAAAGGCGGCGCTTCTCGACGGGCTCGAGTGGAACGTTCGGCTGTCGTCGGTTGCCACACCATCCGTTCTGCGCAAGTTCGAAGCGACCTTCGACGCCTACTGGAGTGAGCGCTCCTTCGAGCCGTACGACCCCGACAACGACGCGCAGAGACTCGACGATGCACTGTCTCAGGCAGGCGGATCCAACCGGAACGGTCCCACCACCATCACACTCTCTGGTCTCGAAGTTCGCCCCTATCCGCATCAGCGCGACATGTTGGAACGCCTCGAAGTGGAACGCACTGTCCACGGCCGGAACCACAACCTCCTCGTTGCGGCGACCGGAACAGGCAAGACGGTGATGGCAGCGCTGGACTTCAAGCGCCTGCGCCCGACGTTTGACCGCGAACCCCGACTGCTCTTCGTCGCCCATCGCAAAGAGATCCTGGAGCAGTCTCTGCGCGTCTACCAGAACGTGCTGATTGACGCGAACTTCGGCGAGCTCTTCGTCGGCGGTGAGATTCCCGACAACTGGACGCATGTGTTCGCCAGTGTCCAGTCGCTCAACTCACACGCGCTGGATCGCTTTTCCCCGGACTATTTCGACGTGATCGTGATCGACGAATTTCATCACGGCACGTCTCCCACGTATCGCAGGATCCTTGACCACTTCGAGCCCAAGGAACTTCTGGGACTCACCGCCACTCCGGAACGCATGGATGGGCTCAACATCCAGGATGAGTTCTTTGATGGCCGGATCGCAGCAGAAATGCGCCTCTGGGAGGCTCTGGAAAACGACTTGCTCAGCCCCTTCCATTACTTCGGTGTCACCGACAACACCGACATGAGCGCCATCGGTTGGAAGCGAGGGACGTACGACACCGCAGATCTGAGTAACCTCTTCACCGGAAATGACGCACGAGCCAGGCTTGTCGTGCAGGCCGTAAGGGACAAGGTTGCCGACCCGGGCTCGATGCGTGCCTTGGGCTTCTGCGTGTCAGTTACGCATGCAGCCTTCATGGCCGACTTTTTCCGACGAGCGGGCCTCAATGCGATCGCTCTGTCCGGCGAAACCTCACGCCATGAGCGCAAGCACGCCCTGGATCAGCTCAAGGCAGGCACGCTCCAGATCATCTTCTCTGTGGACCTGTTCAACGAGGGGCTCGACATCCCAGACGTCGACACCTTGCTCCTCCTGCGCCCCACGTCCAGCGCCACCGTGTTCCTCCAGCAGCTAGGACGGGGCCTTCGCCGAACCGAGGACAAGGCCGTTCTCACTGTCCTAGACTTCATCGGTCAACACCGCAAGGAGTTCCGTTTCGAGGAGCAATTCCGCGCGCTGACCAACCTCACTCGCAATCGCCTACTCGCCAACATCGAGCAGGATTTCCCCCAGCTGCCGTCAGGCTGCCAGATCGTCCTTGAGTCGAAGGCCAAGGAACTGATCATTAACAATATTCGGAGCCAGATCAGCGTCAATGTCACCCAGCTCGCTCGCGAGGTCGCCGCATACGCTGAACCTCGCCTTGCTGACTACCTGAAGGAGAGCGGTCGAGAGCTCAAGGAGCTCTATCGGGGCAACGGAAACTCCTGGACGGGTCTACTTCGCCGAGCCAAGCTTCTTCCTGAGGCAGGGCCTGAAGGGGAAACACTGCTGCTGAAGCGCGTATCGGCGTTTCTCCACATCGATGACCCGACCCGAGTCACTGCGTACAGCAGGCTCCTCTCCGACGATGCCCCCGCATATGAAGAACTCAGCGAGCAAGAGCAGGCCTATGCCCGCATGTTCTTCTTCTCATTGTGGCCGTTGGGCGGCGGCTTCAGCAGCTACCAGGAGGGCTTCGATACCCTTCGACCTCAGCACGCCTTCCGCGACGAGCTTCGCCAGGTCCTCGCCCACGTCTTGAAGCAGGCCGACCATGTCCCCGTGCCGCTGCTCGGCGAGCAGGCATGCCTCCCTCTGGCAGTTCACGCCTCGTACAGCCGAGAAGAGATCCTTCCCGCCCTGGGACAGTCCTCCATCCGCGGCTTCATGCCGGGACACTTCCGCGAAGGCGTGAAGTGGTGCGAGAGCATACAGACGGATGCACTACTCATCACCCTGGAAAAGGACGAGAAGGACTTTTCTCCAGAGACTCGCTACAAGGACTACGCACGGAACGAGTCCCTATTCCACTGGGAATCTCAGAACCAGACGTCAGAAACATCGCCCACCGGCATCCGCTACCAGACTCACAAAGAGAAGGGCAGCCACGTCCTCCTCTTCGTCCGCCGCTACAAGAAGACGGACATGGGCGGGCCCCAGCCTTGGATGCTCCTGGGGCCCGCCGAATACGTGGAACACAAGGGCAGCAAGCCCATGGGCATTACGTGGAAGCTCCATCACGAGATGCCAGCAGACGTGTGGACCTACTCCGCGATCGCCGCGGGTTAGCATCCTCAATCGCTTATGCGCCAGAAGCGACGGTGAGCCCGGAGGAAACGCTCTCCAATGCGATGCTGCTCCACGGTTTTCAGAGGAACTGGCCGCGAGGCCGGACCACTGGCATAGCGATCTACCACCTGGAGATTATCGGTCAGGTAAAGGGCGCCACGGTCAAGTCTGACATGGCAATTTGGGCATAGGCACAGAACATTCGCTTCGATGTCGGGGCCCCCGCCTGAACCCCCGAGCGCTTGTATGTGCGCCCCCTCGGCGTAGCTTTTACCATCAGCCCCGACCGTGAGCGCCAGGCCGCAGACCTGACACGCGTGCCTGTGCCACTCCTTGACCCGGCGCACAACAGCCGTGTCCCGGACAATACGCTCGACCGTGACCGCTTTGCGGCGCGTAGCTCGCTCAGACTCACTAGCATCAGATTCGACCACGTCACGATGCCCTTGCCGAGCAATAAGGTCTCGAACCTGCTGCTCTAGAGACGTGTTTTCCTGCCTCTCAATAGGGAGGCGAAGCAACCTAAATCGACAGATTCGAAAACCTGCCCTGCCGGCTTCCGTCCACTCTCCAACGATCTGATAGAGGCCGTCATATCGGTACCCACTGACAGGCGAATAGTCCCGTTCACCTTCACTGCCCCGGATAACCCGTATGGGGTTGCCCGATATCCGACTCCTCCGAAGGGCGGAATTCCCCCGGTTCTCCCATACCTGGTCCTCTACCTGCCGACCAGTGTTACGATCTCGCCCCCCAGCGCCCGTATAGATGACTTCATCCCATTTGTCGAGATCATCATCGTAGCCCTGATTAAGCACGATTGCATCAGCAGCTCGTTCCCCCTCAGCGTCAAGCCCCCAGGAGATTCCCGCCTCACGTTCCTTGTGAAGCTTGGCCTCCTTAACAGCTTGCCTGGATTCAAAGTGGGCACCCGGAAGACACCCGCCCACATGCCCGAAGAAAGCTCTGTACGCAACCATGTGAGCATGCTTGCGAAAATTCGATCACGCGTACCCACTCACACCAGCACACAGCACCAAGTGGCCTGATCCATCCCACACTTGGCCTAAAATCGACCACCGGTTACCGAACCGACCAGCGGGCCTGCGCACGACCCGGTGCGAGGCTGTCTCGGGCACTTCGACGTTCAGGTGCCACGCCTCAGGCGGGCACCACACCCACCTTTTCCTATGAAGCGCTTCCCCACTTTCCAGCAGAGCGCATTTACCACAACCCAAGGTGACGGATGGCATTGCGTTCCGGCCCAGCGGCCTCCGAGCCAGAACGCAATGCCAGCTCCCTCGTTAGCTCGCCTCAAAATGCACCTGAGCGCGATCCAAAGCGTCGTCCGGGTCGTATCCATGCGCGCGAAGCCAGTGAAGAAGGTCGACGATGAGGTCGATCGCCATCTCTTTGCCCGCAGCCAGGCTCAGCCTCTCCCGAGGCGAGCCCACCGACGAGGCGGCCATGCCAAAGAGACTCAACAGAGCTTCCGCCTTCGCCACTTGAGGTCCATCGACGTGGCCTGTCGATGTTCGAAGGCCGGTCGCCAGCTCGCACCATGTGACCTTGGAGTCACCCCTCAGAATGACGCCCCAACAATCCGCGAAACCGTCCACAAGGGCCATGCCTCGCCCTGTCTCACCCTCCGGCGCCGCCGTGATGAGCGTAGGGAGTCTTCGCGGATCGGGATCACGCACCTCGATACGAAGGCGGCCTCCGTTCATGGATACAGCGAGATTCGACGGCGTCCCGGGCCCTACATGCCTGATCACGTTTGCGACCATTTCCGTGACACAGATCTGCGCCGCGTAGACGACACCCGGCAGACCCCAGAGCTCCAGATGCAATCGCATCACACGTCGCAGACCGGCAAGCTCGTCCGCCTCAGCCAGGAACGCTAGATCCCAAGACTTCCTGTCCACGCCAAAGCGACACCCATCCAAGCAGATCACTCCTCCATCACCAGATGGTCACCGTGTGCACCCATCTCGCCTCTTAGCGTGACAGTGAAACTCTCAAAATGGAACTCTCATCTGGGGCCGCTGGGAGCACACGCCCTGACACGCGCCCCCAAAGTGCGCTGCCTTGCTCAATGCGCCCCGCGCGATGCAGGCTCTTGGGGATCAACGTGGAGGACCACAGCCATGGCAGTCGGACCAACTACCCGTAGACGCCAACTCGGCGCGGATCTACTTCGTCTCCGTGAGCGCAAGGGGCTCACACTGGAAGAGGCCGGAGCTCGGGTCGGCATCTCCAAGGCAACCTTGAGCCGCTACGAGAAGAAGGAAGGCACGGTCAAGTGGCCAGCAGTCGATGCCCTCTGCCGGGAATACGGCGCCTCGGATCAGGAACGCGCGTCACTCGTCGAGTTGGCCAAAGGTGCACGAATCCAAGGGTGGTGGCGGTCCCTCGCAGACCCGATCCCCGAGTCGATGAATCTGATGCTGACGCTTGAAGACGAAGTTGTCACCGAAGACCACTACGCCTGCATGTACGTGCCTGGTCTGCTCCAAACGCGCGCGTACGCCGAGGCAGTGCATCGGGCCTCGGAGATGCGGTGTACGGACCAGGAGATCCGCCACATGGTGGACATCCGCATGAAACGGCAGGAGCTTCTCGCTCGGGCCGAGCCTCCGCACATCTGGGCAGTCATTGACGAGGCAGTCATCCGCCGCATCGTGGGTGGCCATGCCGTCATGCGTGAGCAGTTGCAGCATCTCTGCACGGTAGCCAAGCAGCCTCACGTCACCGTTCAGGTACTGCCGTTCAAAGCAGGTGCCCACGCCGCAGCGGTGGGAAGTTTCGTCGTCCTCGGCGGACCCTCGCCAGAACTGGACGTCGTGTACGTGGACATCATCGGCGGTGGGCTCTTCATGGAGAAGCCTCAGGAACTCGCGCGCTATAGGTTGGCATTCGAGTACCTGCGTGCACAGGCATTGGACATCGACCTGTCTGCCGCGCTCCTGAGTCAAGTTTGCGGAGAGCTGTGATGGATGAAGAACGCCCACACTGGTTCAAGTCGTCGTACAGCGGCGGAAGCGGAACCGAGTGCGTTGAGGTAGCCGATCTCGAATCTGCCATCGGTATACGCGATTCGAAGTGCCCGGAAGGGTCCCGAGTCACGGTCCAGAGACGCACCTGGACCGAGTTTGTCCGGGGCCTGCAACAGCCCATGCAGAGAGGGGCACGCTGAGCACTCGTAGCCAGACCCGGCGGACTCACTCGCGTAGTTGAGCGCGTGAGCGCGTGCGCCTGTTCCGCCTTGACAGACACCAGCGGTGTGGCGGGCGCAGAGAACGATGCCGCGCAGGCGGAAAACCCAAAGCCCGTGGTCAGACAGGGAGCTGACCACGGGCAGAGGGTGAGAGGCAGGCTCAGCGGCCACGTGGCGCGGGGCCACGGGGGTGCATCAGTGCTGCTGGGCCTTGCGGCGGCGGATCACCAGGAAACCGCCGGCTGCGACGAGGACGGCGGCCGCTGCGGACAGCAGACCGACCGGGGCGCCGCTGCCGGTCTCGGCGAGGTCGCCTTCGGCCCCGGCGGACGGGGAGGACGAGGGCTTCGCGCCGGAGCCCTCAGGGGCGGACGTGGCGGGCGACGCGGTCGGCTGCGTCGAGCCGGGCAGGGCGGGCGTGGACGGAGTGGCCGGCTTGGACGGGCTCGCCGAGTTGGACGGGCCCTCGGGGCTCGGCTCGCCGGGGGTCGCAGACGGGGAGGGCGGGGTGACGGACCCGCCGCCCCCGGGGTTGCCCTCGCCCTCGCAGTCGACCCAGAAGACCTTGTGCTTGGCCTTGCCGTGCTCGCCGTCGAAGTTCCAGAACAGCTTGTAGTGGCCGTCGGGCAGGGACTGGTCCGGCGAACGGCCGTGACCCTTGGCGTCGAGCGCCAGGGACCCGGACTTCACGATCTCACCCTTGACCTTGGCGGTGGGGGGCCAGGCTTCGATGCGCCAGCCGATGTCCTGGCCCGCGTCGAACCCGAAGGCGTCGAGGTAGAAGGTGCACACGTGAGGCTCGTTCTTGCGGAGCTCCTCACCCGTCGCGGCATCGTGGATCTTCACGGTGCCGTTGTCGCCGGGGGCGGTGGCGTACGCCGTAGGGGCAAGCAGCAGGGCTGCCGTGACGGCGGCCGTAAGCGTGCATGCGGAAGCAACTGTGCGCATGAGAAATCCAACGGTTGGAAGAGATGGCTACCGTGGGGGGGACTGTTCACCTTCCTTCGGCAGCACACACCCGTCAAAGACCTTCTGACCACATCTGTCACACAGGGCGAAGCTCACCCCATAAGTTCCCCATAACGATTCAGGACAGCCCCTGGCTGATTTCAGCGGTTTGACTCGCCCCTCACATATCGGGAAAGTTAGATGCGTACCGTCTGCCGTACGGAGAGGTGAACGCGATGGACCCCCTGGTCGTGCACAAGGCGCTCGCCAACCCCGCGCGTCTGCGGTTCATGGAGTGGTTGAAGGAGCCGGAGAAGTACTTCGACGAAGCGTCGTACCGGCAGCAGGGGCTCGGCTTCCACATCGGGGTGTGCGTCGGTGACATCCAGAAGCGCGCCGGTCTGGCGCAGTCGGTGGTGTCCGGCTATCTGCAGACGCTCAAGGACGCGGGGCTGCTCACCTCGGAACGTATCGGCAAGTGGACGTACTACCGGCGCAACGAGGCCGTGATCGCGGAGTTCGCCGAGCATGTACGGGACGCCCTGTAGGACACCCGAGCTTCCTCCGTTCCCGATCGTTCCCGATTCGTTCCTGACCGGGGTCCAGATATATCTACTTTTCTAGATGTGACGAAAGATTGCGATGAACAGGATCTCCCCCACCGTGCTGGTGCTCGCCCTGGGCGTGTTCGGGATCATCACCACCGAGATAGGCATGGTGGGCGTGCTCCCCCAGGTCTCGGCCGAGTTCGGCGTCGGGCCGTCTGCGGCGGGATGGCTGGTGGGGGTGTTCGCCCTGGTCATCGCGGTGTCCGGGCCGTTCACGACACTGCTGGCCTCCGGTGTCGACCGCAAGAAGGTGCTCGCCGCGGCCATCGCGGTGTTCGCCGTGTCGAACGCCGTCTACGCGATCACCTCGCAGTACGAGGTGATGCTGACCTTCCGTATCGTTCCCGCCCTCTTCCATCCGGTGTTCTTCGCCGTCGCGCTGGCGACCGCCGCGCGGATGGTGCCCGCCGAGGACGCGACCCGGGCCACGACGACCGTGTTCGGCGGGGTGACCGTCGGATTCGCGTTCGGCGTGCCACTGACCTCGTATCTGGCCGAACATGTCTCGTTGGCTTCGGCGTTCTGGTTCGGTGCGCTCGTCAACCTGATCGCCTTCCTCGGCATCCTGCGGTTCGTTCCCGCCATGCCCGTCGGCCGACGGATCTCGTACGGCGCCCAGTTGGGCATCCTCAAGCGGTCGCGTACGTGGCTGACGATCGTGTCGGTCGTTCTCGTCTTCGCCTCGATGTTCTCGGTCTACGGCTACTTCGCCGAGTACCTGGGGCAGGTCACGCACATGGACGGCACATGGGTCAGCGCCATGCTGATGGCGTTCGGCATCGTGATGATCGTCGGGAACTTCGCCTTCGGCGCCTTGTTGCGGCGCAGCCTCACAGGCACGGCGGTCGCCTATCCGGTGTTGTGCCTGGTCGTCTATGCACTTCTGTACGCGATCGGTCCGTTGTTCGTGCCGATGGTGGTGGCCGTGCTCGTCTGGGGCGCGGTGCATTCGGGCGGGCTCGTGGTGAGCCAGAGCTGGCTGGGACGCGACGCCGCCGACGCCCCGGAGTTCGGCAACAGCCTCTTCATCTCGTTCTCGAACCTCGGGATCACCGTCGGAACAGCCGTCGGCGGATGGGTCATGAGCGACTACGGCACTCGTCGACTCACGTGGGCCGGGATCGCGTTCGCGGTCGCCGCCGTAGTGGTCATGGGGCTGCGGCTGGCCGTGGACCGGATCGGTGCGCGTCGTACGCCCACGCTGTCCGCCCCCGCCGGGCCGGTGCTCGAAGACATGCGCGCGGCCTCCCGGGAGATCTCCTGAGGGCTGTTCCGTGATCCGTGGTGGATCGGGCCGCGCGGCGTCGGATGTGGTGCCTCGCAAGGCGGAACGGCGCCCGCATACCGCATGCATGCGGACGCTCCGACAACGCGGCGAGGTGTCGCAACTGCCGTCGCGCGCCCGCCAGGGATCACGGGAAGACAGCCCTTAGGGTGGGCGGCCAGGAGCCGACCGAGAGGGGATGTTTCGTGGGAACGACAACGGGTGACGACGACGTACGCGACGGGGAGCGGGAGGACCTTCTGGCGATCGTGGCGGATCAACGCGGCAACTTCCTCCACACGGTCACGGGCATCACCGAGGAACAGGCCGCTCTGGCCACCACTGTCAGCGAGTTGACGCTCGGCGGCCTGGTCAAACACCTCGGCGACATGCAGCGAACCTGGCTCGCGGTGATCGCCGGTACGGCGCCGGCGGAGGTCGACCGGAACGAACTGGACCCCGACCGCAACCGCATGACCGATGACGAGACCCTGGCCGGGCTGCTCGACGCCTTCCACGCGGCGGCCGCGGAGTTCGATCGCACCGTGCGGCGGGAGCCCGATCTCGACCGGGTCCTGACGCTTCCGCTGTATCCGTGGGCGCCGAAGCCGATCAGGTGGACCGTTCGACAGGTGCTACTGCACGTCTTCCGCGAGATCGCGCACCACTGCGGGCACGCGGACATCATCCGGGAGGCGTTGGACGGTGCCAGCACCACGGCGTACATGGTCGAGACCGCCGCGCAACGGTGGTGACGCGGACGGCGACGGCGGCTGACCGCGGGTACGACCGACCGCGTTGCGCGCAAGCGGTACGCGCAAGCCGTATGCGCAAGCGGTACGCGGTGGGCAGTGGGCGCCGGGGCGAGGAAGGACCGCCGGGTACGGGCCCGGGGTGAGGCGTTGCGCCTCGTCCCGGGCCCGTACCCGTACCGCGTCGCGCTGTGGCGCGTACGCCGGGACTCCCGTACGCCGCTGTCGCGGGGCGGCGTCATGCGGCCGAACGAGTGGCTCCTTGCCGGCTCCCGGGCGCACGGCAGGGGATTTCAGGAGACTGTCCGTCAATGCGGAGGTGGGCTTCCGACAGTTCGTACCGAACGTCGATTTCCGGCCACAACACAACGCCCCTTACGCTGCACCACATAAGTCACCAACGGTCGGCCGGGAGAGAAGGGCGACAACATGACCCCCGAGACCAGCACGCTTGGCACCATCGGTGCCACAACTTCCTTGCTGGAGGCGGAACTTCCCCGCCTGGAACAGCACCAGCAGAACCTGCAGAACGAACTCGCCGCCGTCACCGGGCGACTGGAGTCGGTGCGTACGGCGCTGACGGCGCTGCGCGCGCTGTCCGCCACCGCCCTTCCGTCTTCGGGCCCGACACTGCGGACGGTCGAGACCAAGGCCGCCTCGGAGCAGGAGAGCGCCGAGGCCACGGACAGCACCGGGGTCGGTGCGATCGGCGCGGCCGGCGAGGCCCCGGCGAGTGCTGTCGCTCCGCTGATTCCGCAGCAGGCCCAGGAGTCGGTCGACGCCGTCGAGGCCGTTGCCCCCGCGCAGGAGCCGCAGGACTCGCAGGCCGCGCAGCAATCGCGGAACTCGCAGGAGCAGGCGGAGGTTTCCGAGGAGTGGGTGGAAGCCGCGCCGGAGCAGGAGGCGACGCCCGCCGCCGCTCCTGCTCGCCGCACCGCCCGTAAGGCGTCCGTGCCCAAGGGCCGTAAGCAGGCGGCGGCCAAGCCGAAGAGCGAGCGCGCGAAGACGGCCAAGAAGGCCGCAACTTCCAAGGCCACGGGTTCCAAGGCCGCCAAGTCGGCCGGCGCGACCAAGCCGGTCAGGGCGAGCAAGTCGACGGTTTCCACGAAGAGTTCCGTCTCCGCCAAGGGCTCCGCCTCCGCCAAGGCGGCGGCCAAGGAAACCAAGGACGCCAAGGACTCCAAGCCGACGAGGGCCACGGCGTCGAAGAAGGCCGCGGCGTCCGCGTCGGTCGCCGACGACAGCGGCAGCCTGACCGAAATGGTCATCAACGTGCTGTCCACGTTCGGCGACACCCCCGTCCGCGCCCGTGAGGTGACGAAGGCCCTGGGGCGTGAACTCACCCCCAACGGCATCAACACCGTGCGCAGCACCCTCGACCGGCTCGTCGCCACCTCCCGCGCCCACCGCGCCGGCCGGGGCCTCTACCAGGCTCCCGCCAACTGATCTGCCGACTGATCCGCCAACTGATCTGCCGACTGGTCCGGCAGGTCCGTCTCCCGCACGCGTCCGGAAATCCGAGAGTCCGGGAGAACCCTGCGCCCGCTCGCCCTCGTCACGCCCGATCTCCGGGCCCGTGACGAGGGCGAGCGCGTACGTGACGTTGGTGTGGTACGCGGTCGGACTGTGTCTCCCGGCGGCGCCTCACCAGCGTCACCGCCATGTGGCGGCCCAGCGCGCCGAGCGGCGAGGCACCGGCGCTGGCCCGGGCCGGGGGCCTGGGCCGGTGCGGCCCTGGGGTGACGTCTGTACACCCCCTCGGCGACAGGGACTCCCCGTACCGCGTTAGCCTCGAAGCCCCGGGCCGACGGCCCGGACGACACGGATGAGAAGGCGAAGGTGACTGCGATGGCGAAGGTTCCGGCAGCGGCGGTGGCGGCAAGCGGGCTGATCGGCGGGTACGCGGTCGCACGGTGGACCAAGAAGCGGCCGCTCGGCGGGGTCGCGCTCGCCGCCGCGGGTGGCGTCGCCGCGTACGAGTGGAACCGGCAGGCCGGGCCGCGTGCGGCCGCCGGGCTGACCGCCGCCTACGTCGCCGCGTTCGCCGGTTCGCACCCGCTGGCCAAGAAGATCGGTGCCTGGCCGTCCGTCTTCGCCGTGGCGGGCGGCATGGCCGCGGCGTCGTGGGCGGTCACTCGCTGCCGCTGCTCCGGCTGAACCGTCCGGAAGCGACGCGCGCCCGGCGGGCCCGGGCAAAGCAGTACGGGACGGCCTCGGGGCTCGACCACGGCCCAGGCTCGACCACGGGCCCGGGCGGTCCCAACGGTCCCCGAGCGGCAGCAAGGGCACTCAAGGGGTCCCAAAGGCGCCCACGCGGCACGGCCCGGGTCGGCCAAGCGGGTACGACCTGGGCCGCCCCGGGCCTGTCGCTCGTCGAGTCGTTCATCATTGTTCGGCGAAGTTGATCTCTGTTCGTCGTCGTTCATACGTCGCGCGGCGACCTTCATACGTCGCTCGGCGACCTTCATACGTCGCTCGGCGACCTTCATACGTCGCTCGGCGACCTTCATACGTCGCGCGGCGACCTTCATACGTCGTTCGCCGACGTTCGTCGACGTTCGTCGATGTTGTCGTCGGCCGCCGCTGCGCCGCTGCCGGGCTACGCCCCCAGCGCCCGCGTCACCGTATGGATCAGCAGCCCCGCCAGCGCACCCACCACCGTGCCGTTGATGCGGATGAACTGCAGGTCACGGCCGATGTGCGCCTCAATCTTCTTCGACGTCTGTTCCGCGTCCCAGCTCGCGACCGTGTCGCTGATCAGTGAGGTGATCTCAGCGCGGTAGGTCGTCACCACGTAGACCGCCGCGTCCTCCAGCCAGCCCTCCAGCTTGGCCTGCATCCGCCCGTCCGTCGCCAGCCGCGCGCCGAACGTCAGCAGCGAGGCCCGCGCCCGCAGCCGCAGTTCGCTCTGCTCGTCGTCCGCCGCGGTGATGATCATCGCGCGGACCGAAGCCCAGGCCGACGCGATGACCTCCTGCACCTCGGCGCGCCCCAGGATCTCCGACTTCAGCCGCTCCACCCGCGCCCGGATGTCCGAGTCCGTCTGGAGGTCGGCCGCGAAGTCGGTGAGGAAGGTGTCGATCGAGGCGCGCGCCGGATGCCCCGGCATGTCCCGCATCTCCGTGACGAAGCGCAGCAGCTCCTTGTAGACCCGCTCCCCCACCCGTTTGTCGACGAACCTCGGCGTCCAGCCCGGCGCCCCGCCCTGCACCGCCTCCATCACCGAGTCGCCGTGCAGCACCAGCCAGTCATGGGCCCGTACACAGATCAGGTCCACCATCCGGCGATGACCGCCGTCGGCGACGACCTTCTCCAGCATCTTGCCGAGCCCGGGCGCGATCTCCGCCGCGTTGGCCCGCCGGGTGATCGCCTCGCCCACCACGGCCTGCACATCGGCGTCCCGCAGCACCGTCAGCGCCCCGCGCAGTGCGGTCGCCAGCTCGGCGGTGACCCGGTCGGCATGGACGGGCTCGGCCAGCCAGGAGCCGAGCCGGCTACCGATGCCGAGGGCGTTGATACGGCTGCGGACCACGTCGCCGGAAAGGAAGTTCTCGCCGACGAAGGACCCCAGGGACTGCCCGAGCTGGTCCTTCTTGGTGGGAATGATCGCGGTGTGCGGAATCGGCAGGCCGAGCGGGCGCTTGAACAGCGCCGTCACGGCGAACCAGTCGGCCAGGGCGCCCACCATCCCCGCCTCGGCGGCTGCGGCGACGAAGCCCGGCCAGCCGCTCACCCCCGCGTGTTCCGCCCAGGTGGCGAGCACGTACACCAGCGCGACCAGCAGCAAAAGCCCCGTGGCCGTGGCCTTCATCCGGCGCACGCCTCGCCGCTTCTCCTCGTCGGCCGCGGTGTACGCGAACGAGGCGAGCGGGGCCGGACGGCCGCCCGGCCCGGGACGGGCCGCGCCCGCCGCCCGCTCCGCCGCACGCCCGGCACCCCGTTCCCCGGGGCCACCGGTCCCGCTCGTCCCGCCCGTATCGCCGGTTCCATCGGTTCCGTCGGTCCTGTCGGCCCGTTCCATCGCTCCACCTGTCCGCATACGCATCACCCCCCGGTGTCCCTACGCATTGTGCCTGTCTGTCCTACTCCCACGCCGCACGCCGAGTTCCCGACTGCCTGCCTCATCATGGGACCAGCCCGCCACGTACGAGGAGAAACACCGTCCATGCCCAGGCGCCGGGGACGTGCCCCGCTCATCGCCCTCATGGCGGCCACCGCCGCGCTCGCCGCCGGGGCGGCGTCCGCCGGTCCCCTGCTGTTTTCCGGCTCCGAGCGGCTCTCCGGCCCCCTGCCGCGTTCCGGCTCGGACACCGGCACGCACCCGCCGCTGACCGCCGCGCCCCTCGCCCCCGCCCCCGCCCCCGCAGCGCCCGTTCCCCCGGCCGCACCCTCCGCGCCCTCCGCACCAGCCCTCTCGGCCGTACCGGCCGCACCTTCCCGTTCTCACGGCCCCTGGTTCGGCACCTGGTCGGCGGCGCCCACGGCCGGGGTGACCGACACCTCCCCCGACGGCACCCCGGCCCGGCGCACCATTCACAACGTCGTGCACACCAGCATCGGCGGGGACACGGCGCGCATCACCCTGTCCAACCTCTTCGGTACGCGTCCGCTGGTCGTGGACCACGCCGCGGTCGATGCCCGCCCCGTGACGTTCCGCGGCACGACCGGCGTGACCATCGCCGCGGGCGGACAGGTCGTGAGCGATCCGGTCGCCGTCCCGGTCGCCGCCGACGCCGACCTCGTCGTCACCTTGCGCACCCGCACCGCCAAAGGCCCCGCGACGGCGCACCCGCGCAGCCACCAGACGTCGTACGTGGAGGACGCGACGGGCATCCGGCGCACCACCGACTGGCGTTACCTCACCGCCGTCGACGTACGCGGCACGACCGCCACCGGAACGATCGCGGTCATCGGCGACTCCCTCACCGCCGGCACGGGCTCCACACTCGACACGAACAGCCGCTGGCCGGACGTCCTCGCCGACCGGCTGCGGGGACGGTACGGGGTGGTCAACGCGGGCATCGCGGGCAACCGCGTACTGCGCGACGGCACCGGCATACGGGCCGGCGCCCGCTTCGACCGCGACGCACTGGACATCGCCGGGGTGCGGACGGTCGTCGTCGCCCTCGGCATCAACGACGTGCAGAAGCACCCGCAGGAGACCGACCCGCGCCGCATCGCGGACGCGCTGCGGTCGCTGACGCTACGCGCCCACGCACGCGGACTGCGGGTCGTCGGGGCCACGCTGATGCCGTACGAGGGGTACCGCACATGGTCTCCCGCGCGGGACGCCGTACGGGAACGTGTCAACGAGCTGATCCGGGCGGGTGGGGTCTTCGACTCGGTCATCGACTTCGATGCGGTGACCCGCGACCCGCACCGCCCGGCCCGTCTGCTGCCCGCCTACGACTCCGGCGACCACCTCCACCTGAACGACGCGGGCTACCGGCGACTGGGCTCATCGGTGGACCTGGCGGCCCTGACAGACCTGACAGACCTGACAGATCCGACGGGCCTGACAGATCTGACGGGCCTGGCAGATCCCAAGGGAGGGGCAGATCCGACGGGAGGCGTCAGATCCGAAGGGGGCAGATCCGACGGGAGGCGCAGATCCGAAGGGAGGGGTGCTAGGTGCCGTGACCGGCAAGGTTTGCCCGGAAGGAGCGGCATCCGGTGCGTGCGATCGCAAGGCGGCCGAATGCCCTCGTAGCGGGCTACGTGGGCTTTCGGCCAACGCCGCGAGCGTGCGTGCCGGGCGGTGCGACGGGGCAAACGTTGCCTGATGCGGCACTAGAAGCCGTCCCGTCCCTCGTCCTTCTCCAGCCGTCCTCGCTCACGCCCCAGCTCCCGTGACCGCGCCCGCTCCGCCTCCTTGAGCCGCTGCCTCTCCGCCTTGCTCCGCTTGCGTTCCACACCGACGCCGCCCATCAGCGCGAACCCGGTGATCCGCACGCGGGGCGAGTCCGGCGACGGGACGCCTTCGTCCTTCGAGGTCTCCCCGAAGCCGCCCATGATGCCGATGCCTCTGACCTCGACGTTCAGCTCCGGCGGGACCGTGACATGGATACCTCCCATGATGGTGAAACAGCGGATCACCACTTCACGGTCCTCGA
This sequence comes from Streptomyces sp. NPDC047982, assembly GCF_043204165.1. Taxonomy (NCBI): domain Bacteria; kingdom Bacillati; phylum Actinomycetota; class Actinomycetes; order Kitasatosporales; family Streptomycetaceae; genus Streptomyces; species Streptomyces sp. NPDC047982. The sequence continues at coordinate 57,349 of NZ_JBIDBS010000015.1, forward strand.
AGTTGGCCTCGCGCAGATCGATGTCACCGCCGCCCCACATCGCGAAGCCGGTGAACTTCCGGCCCACCGTCCAGTTCCCCCGGCGGCCGAACCCGCCCCAGAGCGCGAACCCGCCACTCGATGTGGCCGGTTTACCGATCCGGTCCGCCCAGCGCAGCTCCGAACCCGTCGCCACGGGGTCCTGACCCGCCGGGTGCGCATGGGCGCCGGACGCCGGAAGATCACGGACGAGCGGTTCCAACTCCCCATGCGTACGCGCCTTGTAAGCCGCGTCGAGCCGCTGCTCGAACTCCTCCATGTCCAGCCGACCCTCGGCCACCGCCTCGCGCAGGGTTTCGGCGATGCGCTCGCGTTCGGCATCGGAGGCACGCATGTCAGGAAGCTCACTCGTCATACCGCGCAGCCTATTGAACCCACACGATTCCGTCATTGATCCGCATGCGCCCGCACGCCGTCGGCCGACGCGTACATCTTCGCGATCACCGCCTCGATGTCGGGCTCCCGCACCGAGAGGTCGACCAGCGGATGGTCGGCGGCGATCCGGGCGACCAGCGGCGCGGCCGACTCCGAGGCCGGGAAGGACAGCCACTGACGCGGCCCCTCCACCTTCACCGTACGGACGAAGGGCGCGGACTCCAGCCGGATGGGCGGGAGTTCACGCTCCAGATCGACCACCAGCATCCGCTCGCTCCGCCCCATCTCATGCAGCCCGGCCAGCGCGCCGTCATACATCAGCCGACCGTGGTCGATCACCATCACGCGCTTGCAGAGCTGCTCGATGTCGGTCAGATCGTGCGTGGTGAGCAGCACCGTCGTTCCGCGTTCCGCGTTCAGGTCCCGCAGAAAGCCACGGACCTTGGCTTTGGAGACGACATCGAGGCCGATCGTCGGCTCGTCCAGGTACAGCACCTCGGGATCGTGCAGCAGAGCCGCCGCGATGTCGCCACGCATCCGCTGCCCCAATGACAACTGCCGTACGGGAACGTCCAACAGCTCGCCCAAATCGAGGAGTTCGACGCATCGGTCCAGGTTCTCGCGATAGCGCGCGTCGGGAATGCGGTACATCCGGTGCATCAGCCGGTACGAGTCACGCAGCGGCAGGTCCCACCACAGCGTGGTGCGCTGACCGAACACCACACCGATCCGGTGCGCCAGCCTCGTACGCTCGCGGGACGGGTCGATGCCCGCCACCCGCAGCCGGCCGCCGCTCGGGGTGAGGATTCCCGTCAGCATCTTGATCGTGGTCGACTTGCCGGCACCGTTCGGGCCGATGTACCCGACCATCTCGCCGCGCGGAACACGGAAACTGATCGAATCGACCGCCCGCACCTGACGGCGCTCACGCCGCAGGAAACCGGTCCTGCGACGCACGTCGAAGACCTTCTCGACGTTGTCGAGCACGATGAAGTCGGCCTCTCCCCCGCGCTCGGCACCAACCTCTCCACCGGCATCGCTGCTTTCCCTCGAACGGATGCCGGTCCCCGTCCCCGTCCCCGTCTCCGTCTCCGCTTCCGCCTCTGCGTCCATCTCCGATCCCCCTGCTTCCTGTCCGGTCCCTTGTCCGGTCACTGTTCTGTCCGGCCCCTTGTCCGGTCACTGCGCTGTCCGGCCCCTTGTCCGGTCACTGCGCTGTCCGGTCACGGTCCCGTCCGGTCCACAGGTCCTGTCCGGTCACAGTCCTGTGCCTGTCCTGGCCCTTGCGGCTGTGCCTGCGCCTGTACCTGCGTCCGCGTCCGCCCTGTACCGCTCCTGCCTCACATGTCTCGCCCCTCGCCCCTCGTCCTCGCCCTCGTGCGTCGGCCCGCCCCTCGCCCTTCGTTCCGCCCCGCCCTGCGTCTCGGTCAACTGCCCGTGCTGCGGTACGCGCGCAGGCCCTTGCACCAGGCCAGGCCCGCGCCCACCCAGCACAGCGCCGCCACCGCCGGAGGCAGGAACGCCACCCACTCCGGCAGCCCCAGCGGGTACTCCCTGCCCAGCACGTACAGCGCGGGAAGCCAGTTCACGAAAGCCAGCGGCACCACGAACGTCACCCCGCGCACCAGGTCCTTCGCGAAGATCGACGGCGGGTACTGGAGCAGTGTGTTCCCGCCGTACGTGAAGGAGTTCTGCACCTCGGAGGCGTCCTGCGCGACGAACTGGAACGCCGCCCCGGCCACTAACACCGCCGAGAAGATCGCCGCCCCGCTCAGCAGCATCAACGGGATCATCGCCGCCTTCAGCGGCGTCCACCCGATGTCCAGCACCACCAGCGCGTACCCGAGCACCAGCGCACCCTGTGTGATGCGCCCCAGCCTGCGCAGCGCGAACCGGTCCGCCGCGACCTGGGCCAGCACCGGCACCGGCCGCACCAGCAGTGTGTCCAGCGTGCCGTCACGCACCCGCCGCCCCAGCCGGCCCATCGAGCCCATCACGAGGTCGGCGAGACCGAACGCGGTGCCCGCGGCCCCGTACAGCAGGGCGATCTCCGGCAGCGAGTAACCGCCCAGCGCGTCGACGTGCGAGAACATCAGCATGATCGCGACGAAGTCGAAGGCCGTCACGGCGAAGTTCCCGAACGCCGTCATCGCGAACGAGGCCCGGTACGCCATGGTCGAGCGCAGCCACATCATCGCGATCAGCCCGTACGCCCGCACCCCCTCGACAAACCGCGACCGCTCGACGAACACCACCGCTGTCCGGTCCGCCTCGGCCCTTCCCACCGTCTCAGCCACCCTGGACCACCACCCTCCGCGTCGCCACCGACTGCACCAAACGCCCCACCAGCAGCAGCGCCAGCGCCCAGCCGCCCTGGAACGCGTACGCCTCCACCAGCCCCCACCCCGTGTGCTTGCCGAGGAGCACATCGGCCGGCACCTGGAGCAGCGACGACCACGGCAGCACCCGCGCCACCTCGCCCAGCGCCCCGGGGAACAGCGTCAGCGGCAGCAGCATCCCGGAGAAGAACAACCCGGCCAGGGACGTCATCTGCGATACCCCTGCCCCGTCCAGCAGCCAGAACGCGGAGAGCGCCACCAGATAGCGGATCGCGAAACTGACGACGACACCGAGCGCCACCGAGACGAGAAAGGCCACCCAGACCCCCGGCGCGGTCGGCAGGGCGAGTTCGAAGGCGAGCGAACCCAGCAGCATCGGCGCCACGCCGCGGCCCAGCAGGTGGAATGCCGCACGACCCAAGTCACTCGCCATCCACCACAGTTGGAGATCCGCGGGCCGGTAGAGGTCGACCGCCACGTCACCGGTCCGGATACGCTCGATCAGCTCGTCCTCGAAGCCGCCGCCCATCATGGCGCAGGTCATCAGCAATGCCTGCCCCAGCCACACGTAGGTGAGTGCCTGGGGCAGGTCGTAGCCGCCGAGCTGCGGACGCTCGTCCCACAGGGCCACAAAGGTGTAGGCCATGATGAAACCGAAGACGGTGTTGGTGAACACTCCCGCCGCCGTGGCGGTCCGATAAGTGGCGTAGCGCCGGAACCCGCCCGCCGCGACCACCGCGTACAACCGCACAGCATCGCTCCCGTCACCCGGGTGCCGAGCCACCGTCAGGCACCAAAGCGCATGACATTAGCCCCATGCGGGCGGTCACCGCGAGCGCTTTTCGGCGGTCGATCCGATGCGTATTGCCCAGAAAAGTGCACTATGGGGGAAGTGACCGCGGCCGAGGAGTCTGCATCGACATGAGCGACGAGCCACAGCAGCCGAGCGGGAGACACGAACCCGGCAACCGGCCCTCCGGGGCCCCGTCCGCCCGCACCGAGAGCAGCACCAGCATCTCGAGCACCACCGGCATCACCGAGACTGCTGAATCCGCGCACACCACTGACACCGCTGGCACCGCTGTCACTGCTGGCAGGAACGACACCACCGGCAACGCCGGCCCCGGACTGCACGACCCCGAACAGCACAACAGCGGACAGCACAACAGCGGAGAGCACAACGGCGGCACCGACGAGCCGAACGAGGACGGACGCCCCGAGCCGACTGGCCGACGCCGGCTCGTCGGCGCCCTGCGCACCGCCCTCGGCGCCCTGCTGCTCGCGGCCCTGCTCCTGATCGGCGGCCTCATCGCCGGGTACCAACTCGTCGACATCCCGGCCGCCAATGCCAACGCCACCGCGCAGTCCAACGTCTACCTCTACCGGGACGGCAGCGTCATCGCCCGCTCCGGCAAGGTCAACCGGGAGAACGTCAAGCTCTCCCAGGTCCCGGTCACCGTCCAGCGCGCCGTCCTCGCCGCGGAGGACCGCGACTTCTACTCCGAACGGGCCATCGACTTCAAGGCCATGACCCGCGCGGCCTGGAACACCCTCACCGGCAAGGGCACCCAGGGCGGATCGACCATCACCCAGCAGTACGTCAAGAACTACTACCTGGGCCAGGAACGGACCGTCCTCCGTAAGGCCAAGGAGCTCTTCATCGCGGTCAAACTCAACCGCGAACAGTCCAAGAGCGAAATCCTGGAGGGCTACCTCAACACCAGCTACTTCGGCCGCAACGCCTACGGCATCCAGGCCGCCGCCCTGGCCTACTACGGCAAGGACATCGGGCAGATCACCACCGCCCAGGGCGCCTACCTCGCCTCCCTGCTCAACGCCCCCAGCGCGTACGACGTCGTCGTCCACCCCGAGAACAGGGCCGCGGTCCTCGCACGCTGGAACTACGTCCTCGACGGCATGGCCAAGGAGAAGTGGATCAGCCCCGCCGAACGGGCCGCCATGAAGTTCCCCGCACCCGGCAAGGTCAAGCCGCCCACCGGGCTCTCCGGACAGCGCGGCTACATCGTCCAGGCCATCGACGACTACCTCACCGCCCACGGCGTCATCGACGAGAACACCCTGGCCTCCGGCGGCTACCGGATCACCACCACCCTGGAGAAGAAGAAGCAGAACGCCCTCGTCAAGGCCGTCGACGACAACGTCACCTCCCAGACCAGCACCCAGCGCGACATCGACCGCTACGTCCGCGTCGGCGGTGCGTCCATCGACCCCGCCACCGGCCGGGTCGTCGCCATGTACGGCGGCGTCGACTACACCAAGCAGTACGTGAACAACGCGACCCGCCGCGACTACCAGGTCGGCTCCACCTTCAAACCGTTCGTCTTCGCCTCCGCCGTCGCCAACGACTCCACCACCCGGGGCGGCCACCGCATCACCCCCGCCACCATCTACGACGGCACCACCGAACGCATGGTCCAGGGCCCCAACGGCCCCACCGGCTACGCCCCCGCCAACGAGGACGACCGCAGCTACGGCCGCATCACCGTGAGCTCCGCCACCGACCGGTCCGTCAACGCCGTCTACGCCCAGATGGCCCAGGACGTCGGCCCCGCAAAGGTCGGCCGGACCGCTGTCGCCCTCGGCATCCCCAAGAACACGCCCGACCTCACCGCCTCACCGTCCATCGCCCTCGGCGTCGCCACCGCCAGCGTCCTCGACATGACCGAGGCGTACGCCACCCTCGCCAACCACGGCGTGCACCATGCGCACCTCCTCGTCGACAAGGTCAGCAAGGACGGCGAGGACCTGACCCTGCCCGGCAGGAGCACCGGGCAGGCCGTGCCCCGCGAAGCCGCCGACACCACCACCTGGATGCTCCGGAGCGTCGTCGAGGACGGCACCGGCACCGCCGCCCAGTCCGCCGGCCGCCCAGCAGCGGGCAAGACCGGCACCGCCGAGGAGGACCGGGCCGCCTGGTTCGCCGGCTACACCCCCGACCTCGCCACTGTCATCGCGGTCATGGGCCAGGATCCCAAGACCGGTACGCAGAAGTCGCTTTACGGGGCACTCGGACTCTCCCGCATGAGCGGCGGCGGCCCGCCCGCCCAGATCTGGGGCCAGTACACCGGCGCGGCACTGCTCAACAGCACGGCCAAGAATTTCGACCTCCACCTCGAAAGCGGCTTCGACGAAGAAGACCTCGAGTACGCCGAGTGGGAGACCGATTCGTACGAGAACGAGAGGTACGGCACCAGAAGGCCGTACGACGACGAGAGGTACGGCACCAGAAGGCCGTACGACAACCTCTACGGCCCACCGGCGCACCGCGGCCCCACCCCGCCCGCCACACCGCAGAAGCCCGGAAGCAGCACACCACCCGCCAACGGCGGAACGGAGAAGGGCTCCGCAGCCGGCACCGGGGCCGGGCACGGGACCGGAAACGGGAGCGGCGCCGACAACGGTCCTGGCGGCAAGGGCGACGACGGCGGAAACCACGCCCCCCGCCCGGGCACCGGGGCCACGCCCGCGCCCCCGGCCCCGCACACCCCCCGGGCCACGCCCGCGCCAACGAACCCGCCACCACCCCATGGCACCACCGCAGCGCGTCAGTGACCGGAAGTCGCCTTCAGCCCCACGACGGCCACCAGCAGCAGACAGACGAAGAAGATCCGGGCGGCGGTCACCGGCTCGTCCAGCACCACCATGCCGAGCACCGCCGCCCCGGCCGCCCCGATGCCGACCCACACCCCGTACGCCGTACCGATCGGCAGCGTCTTCGCCGCATGGGACAGCAACACCATGCTCGCCACGATTCCGAATCCGGTGAACACACTCGGCCACAGCTTCGTGAAGCCCTCGGTGTACTTCATTCCGATCGACCAGGCCACTTCCAGAAGACCGGCGAGTATCAGCAAAACCCACGCCACGACGACACCTCCGACGGGACAGAACACGTGAACAACAGGGGGTGCGTCGTCTTTGCGAATCCCGGTACGGCGCGTCTCGTCGGGTAGGCCCACCGTAGCAAAGTACATACAAAGGGCCCGGTGACCTCGGTCACCGGGCCCACTCGACACTCGCCCCCGCGCGCGCCGCACCCCACGGACCAAGGACAGCACGGCTCAAGAACAGCACAGGCCAAGGACAGCACGGACCGCAGACCCTACGGCTCAGGGACCGTACGGATCACGAACAGCGCGGGCGCAACAACGCGGACCGGACAGCACGGGCCGGACACCACGGGCCCGACACCACGGGCTACAGGTCGCCCGCTACAGATACAGCCCGGTCGAATCCTCGGTTCCCTCGAACCGGTCCGCCGCCACCGCGTGCAGGTCCCGCTCACGCATCAGCACATACGCCACACCACGCACCTCGACCTCCGCACGGTCCTCGGGGTCGAACAGCACCCGGTCCCCCGGCTCCACCGTCCGCACGTTCTGGCCCACGGCGACCACCACGGCCCAGGCCAGCCGACGGCCGACCGCGGCCGTCGCCGGAATCAGGATCCCGCCGCCCGAACGCCGCTCTCCCTCCGGCGCATCGGACCGGACCAGCACACGGTCGTGCAACATGCGGATGGGCAGTTTGTCGTCGGTGTTCTTCTCACTCACGACCCGCAACCTACCTGTCCGACGCCGCACCGCACGCCTCCGGGGTGCACAGACCGCCGCATCAGTTCTTCCGGCGCTTCCTCGACGTCGCGATCAGCCCCACGACGCCGACCGCGAGCAGCGCCACCGGCACGACACGTTCCAGTCGCGGCGCCCCGTCCTCGGCCACGAACTGAGCCTTCACGTCCGAGACCGCCCGGTTCACCGCGACGTAAGCCCGACCCGCCGTCCGGTCCACCGCCTCGGCGGCCTTGGCCTTCGCGTCGTCCATGATCGTCTTCGGGTGCACCCGCACCCCGATCTCATCGAGCACCACCGCAAGCTGTTCACGCCTGCTGATGATGTCCGCCTCGATCTGCGCAGGGGTCCTGGCATCCGACACCGCGCCGCCTCCGTGGTCCTCGTCCGTCAATCTTCATCGACAGTCTGTCAGCTCGCCCGCCCACGCACCCGGCGGCACCCCTATTACGCTCGGTCCCGTACACCGCACGCGCCACCCGAGGAGAACCATGAGCGAGCGACTCCAGCCCGGCGACACCGCCCCCGCCTTCGCCCTCCCCGACGCCGACGGCAACGAGATCTCGCTCGCCGACCACAAGGGCCGCAAGGTCATCGTCTACTTCTACCCGGCCGCCCTGACCCCCGGCTGCACCAAGCAGGCATGCGACTTCACCGACAACCTGGAGCTGCTCGCCGACGCCGGGTACGACGTCATCGGCGTCTCCCCCGACAAGCCCGAAAAGCTCGCCAAGTTCCGCGAGAAGGAAAACCTCAAGGTCACCCTGGTCGGCGACCCCTCGAAGGAGACCCTCACGGCGTACGGCGCCTTCGGAGAGAAGAAGCTCTACGGAAAAACGGTGACGGGAGTCATCCGTTCCACGATCGTCGTGGACGAGGAGGGCAAGGTCGAACGGGCCCTCTACAACGTCAAGGCCACCGGCCACGTAGCCAAGATCATCAAGGACCTCGGCATCTGACCTTCACATCCGATCCCGGGACCGGACGCCGTGGAACCGATCCCGGGACCGGATCCACGGCGTCCGGCCCCGGCGACCGATGCCCCGCTGCCCGATGACCCCACCGCGACCGAATCCTTCTCGAAGCGGCACGGGCGCGCACAGTAGAGTGGGGCGCGCGGGTCCGTACCCCAGCTGGCCAAGAGGGCGCCGGTTTAGGTCCGGTGTGTCGTGGGTTCGAGTCCCACCGGGCCCACAGCCGAAAAGGGGCCGTCACCTTCCTTCCCATGGTGACGGCCCCTGTCGTCACCCCACCAGCTCCCGCACCACAGGCACCAGGTCCCGGAACGCCCTGCCGCGGTGGCTGATCGCGTTCTTCTCCGCCGGGGTCAGTTCCGCGCAGGTGCGGGTCTCGCCGTCGGGCTGGAGGATCGGGTCGTAGCCGAAGCCGTTGGTGCCGGACGGGGTGTGGCGCAGGGTGCCGGTGAGGCGGCCCTCGACCACGCGTTCCGTGCCGTCGGGGAGGGCCAGGGCCGCCGCGCAGGCGAAGTGGGCGCCGCGGTGGCGGGCGTCGATGTCGGAGAGCTGGGCCAGGAGCAGTTCCAGGTTGGCCCGGTCGTCGCCGTGGGTGCCGGCCCAGCGGGCGGAGAAGATACCGGGGGCGCCGCCCAGGACGTCGACGCAGAGGCCGGAGTCGTCGGCGATGGCCGGGTGGCCGGTGGCCTTCGCCAGGGCGTGGGCCTTCAGAAGGGCGTTCTCCGCGAAGGTGACGCCGGTCTCCTTGACGTCCGGGACGTGGGGATACGCGTCCGCGCCGACGAGTTCGTGGTCGAGACCGGCGTCGGCGAGGATCGCGTGGAGTTCGTTGATCTTCCCGGTGTTGCGGGTGGCAAGGATGAGACGGGTCATGTCCCCCAGTATCGGGGGTGGCGCGTGGAGGCCGTTCAGCGCGTCACGACCGGTCAGGGCGTGCAGATCTTGCCGATCTCCGTGGCGGCGTCGACGACGGGGCTGACGTCGGGGGCGGCATCGCCCTTCTTGAGGGCGTCGCGGACGTTGCCGACGGCGGTTTCGAGGTGGTCGACGGCCTTGCCGAGGTCGGCGTCGCCGGTCGTGTCGCCGAGCCGGCCCAGCTCCTTCTCGATCCGGTCGAGGGCTTCGGACGCCTGGGTGGGGTCGTTCGAGGCGTTGGAGGCGGCCTGTTGGAGGTTGTCGACGCTGGTGGCGATGGCATCGGCGGTGCGTACGCAGTCGAGCGCCTTGTCGACGGCGCCGCAGCCGGTCGCCGCGGCGAGAGTGAGGGCGAGGGTGGTCAGGGTCAGCGCGACGGTGGTGCGGCGGTGGCGAGCGGCCATGGTGCGATTCCTCCCCGGGTGCGGATACGCGGACGGGCGCACGGTTCGACCCGTGCGCCCGTGCTCGTAACGACGCGTTGTGGTGCGTGTGTGGTTGCTTCCTCACTCGCCCGACGTGCGGGCGAGGGCCTCGACCTGGAGGGCGGTGAGCTCGGTGCAGCCCGCGGTGGCGAGGTCGAGGAGGGTGCCCAGTTCCTTGCGGTCGAAGGGGGTGGCCTCGGCGGTGCCCTGGACCTCGACGAAGCGGCCGTCGCCGGTGCAGACGACGTTCATGTCGGTCTCGGCGCGGACGTCCTCCTCGTAGCAGAGGTCGAGGAGGGGGGTTCCGTCCACGATGCCGACACTGACGGCGGAGACGGTGCCGGTCAGGGGCTTGCGGCCGTGCTTGACGAGCTTCTTGCGCTGGGCCCAGGTGACGGCGTCGGCGAGGGCGACGTAGGCGCCGGTGATGGCGGCGGTGCGGGTGCCGCCGTCGGCCTGGAGGACGTCGCAGTCGAGGACGATGGTGTTCTCGCCCAGGGCTTTGAAATCGATGACGGCGCGCAGGGAGCGGCCGATGAGCCGGCTGATCTCGTGGGTGCGGCCGCCGATCCTGCCGCGTACGGACTCGCGGTCGCCGCGGGTGTTGGTGGAGCGGGGCAGCATGGAGTATTCGGCGGTGACCCAGCCTTCGCCGCTGCCCTTGCGCCAGCGGGGGACGCCCTCGGTGACGGAGGCGGTGCAGAAGACCTTGGTGTCGCCGAAGGAGATGAGTACGGAGCCTTCGGCGTGCTTGCTCCATCCGCGTTCGATGGTGACGGGACGGAGCTGTTCGGGGGTGCGGCCGTCGATACGAGACATGGTGTCGACCCTATCGGGTGTGGGGGTGGCGCCCGTTCGGGTGCGCTGCGGGGCCGGGTCGGGCGTGGTACGGGACCGGTCGGGCGCGCTCGTCCGGACGGGCCCGTCCGGGTGCGGCACAGGCACAGGCCCCGTCCGGCGAATCCCAGGGGGCGGGGCGGGGCCTGTGATGACGCCTGGCAGTCGGGCTCAGCCGACGGGCAGGACGCGGGCTCGGCGGGAGGTCTCGCGGGAGGTCCTGGTCACGGTTCTGCGAACAGTGGTGCGGGAGGTCCTGGTCACGGTTCTGCGAGCGGTCGCGCGGGAGGTCCTGCGTACGGTCCGGCCGGTCACATCATGTCTTCGATGTCGGCGGCGATGGGGTCGGCGTCGGTGCCGATGACGACCTGGATCGCGGTGCCCATCTTGACGACGCCATGGGCCCCGGCGGCCTTGAGCGCGGCCTCGTCGACCTTGCCGGGATCGTGGACCTCGGTGCGCAGGCGCGTGATGCAGCCCTCGATCTCGTCGATGTTGTCGATACCGCCGAGCCCGGCGACGATCTTCTCGGCCTTGCTGGCCATGGCGTTCTCCCTGCTTGTTCACGTGCGTGCGACGGCCCACCCTGGGTCCGTTTCGTCACCGTAACGCACGTTTGGCCCAGCTTCGCGGGCAAGTGACCCGTTCATCCTCAATGATGACGATCATCGGCGGCCTGTCCGCCGGGGGGGTTACGCACCGCGCCTCAAGCGGTCTGCACCAGGTGCACCGACGGGCGAACGCACCGTGTTCCGGGGAGGACACCGATGAGCTCCAGCAGTGCCGCGGCACCGCGGAAGACATGGTGGAACAGCTTTTTCCAGGGCCTCCAGAAGATGGGGCGCAGTCTCCAGCTGCCGATCGCCGTCCTGCCCGCGGCGGGCATTCTCAACCGGCTGGGCCAGCCGGACGTGTTCGGTGACGAGGGTCTGGGCTGGGGCGACGTGGCCAAGGTGTTCGCGGCCGCGGGCGGTGCGCTGCTCGATTCGGGGCTCGGTCTGCCGTTGTTGTTCTGTATCGGCGTGGCGATCGGCATGGCGAAGAAGTCAGACGGGTCGACGGCGCTCGCCGCGGTGGCCGGCTTCCTCGTCTACTACGCGGTGCTGCACGCCTTCCCGGTGGACTGCGCGCCGGGTTCGACGTTCACATCGGGCGGCACCTGGTCCGGTACCTGTGTCACGAAGGACGCCCGGGTCACGCCGGCCGAGTACCAGAATCCGGGGGTGTTCGGCGGGATTGTGATGGGACTGCTGTCCGCCTGGTTCTGGCAGCGCTATCACCGGGTCAAGCTGGTGGACTGGCTGGGCTTCTTCAACGGTCGCCGGCTCGTACCGATCATCATGGCGTTCGTCGGACTGCTCTTCGCGGCGCTGTGCGCCTGGCTCTGGCAGCCGGTCGGGGACGGTCTGACCAGCTTCTCCAAGTGGCTGGTGGATCTGGACTGGGCGGGCTCCGGCCTCTTCGGCATCGCCAACCGCGCACTGCTGGTCATCGGCCTCCATCAGTTCCTGAACACGTTCACCTGGTTCCAGTTCGGCGACTTCACCAAGCCCGACGGGACGGTGGTGCACGGTGACATCAACCGGTTCCTGGCCGGCGACCCGACGGCCGGGCAGTTCACCTCGGGCTTCTTCCCGATCATGATGTTCGCCCTTCCGGCGGCGGCGCTGGCGATCTACCACTGCGCCAAGCCGCATCGCCGCAAGGCGGTCGGCGGCATGATGCTCTCGGTCGGCCTGACGTCGTTCGTGACGGGCATCACCGAGCCGATCGAGTACTCGTTCCTCTTCGTCGCACCGCTGCTGTACGGGATCCACGCCGTGCTCACCGGTGTCTCGATGGCGGTGACCTGGGCGCTCGGGGTCAAGGACGGCTTCAGCTTCTCGGCGGGTCTGATCGACTACGTCATCAACTGGAGCCTGGCGACCAAACCGTGGCTGATCATTCCGATCGGCCTGGCGTTCGCCGCCGTCTACTACGCGATCTTCCGGTTCGCGATCACGCGGTTCAATCTCCAGACCCCGGGGCGGGAGCCCGAGGAGGTGGAGGAGGAGATCGAGAGGGACCTCACGAATTGACTTCCGCTCTCCGGCCTAAAGGCCGGGGATTCCTACCACGGTCGGCTGACCGTCTCGGTGGGTTCCTGTTTCACCGCGCTGCGCCGGGACGAGTCCCGGTCTTACCCGCGCTCCGCAGGCTGACACGGCCAGTCCGGCCGCCTTGGCGACGTTGACCGCCGCGTTGATGTCCCGGTCGAGGACGGCCCCGCAGGCCCCGCACTCCCACACGCGGATGTGGAGGGGCTTGGGGCCGTCCTTGACGCCGCACTGCGAGCACACCTGGGAGGTGGGCTCGAAGCGTCCGATGCGGTGGAAGGTGCGCCCGTACCGGGCGGCCTTGTACTCCAGGATCGCGACGAACGCCGACCATCCGGCGTCGTGGACGGACTTGGCCGTGCGTGTACGGGCGAGCCCCTTGACCGCCAGGTCTTCCACTGCAACCGCTTGGTTCTCACGGATGATCTCGGTGGAGAGCTGGTGGTGGAACTCCCGCCGTGCGTCGGCCACCCGTGCGTGAGCGCGGGCAACCCTGAGCCGGGCCTTCGCCCTGTTGTTGCTGCCCTTGGCCTTCCGGCTCAGGGCTTGCTGTGCACGCTTGAGTTTCTTCTCTGCCCGCCGCAGGAAGCGCGGGGAGTCGGTCTTCGTTCCGTCCGAGAGGATCGCGAAGTGCGACAGTCCCAGGTCGATGCCGACCTGACCGGTCGCCTCGGGCAGCGCCTCGTCCGGGCCGGTCTCGACCACGAACGAGCAGAAGTACCGACCGGCCGCGTCCTTGATCACAGTCACGGTCGACGGAGTGGAGGGCAGGGCGCGGGACCACTTCACCCTTACGTCGCCGATCTTCGGCAATGACAGATCCCCACCAGGGGTGATCTTCCAGCGGGCGTTGGCGGTGAACCGTACGGCCTGCCGGCTGTCCTTGCGGGACTTGAACCGGGGCGGCCCCATCTTCGGACGCTTTCCCTCAAGGCCGTCGAAGAAGTTCTTGCAGGCGGTGTCCAAGTCCCGAAGGGACTGCTGGAGAACTACGGCGGAGACCTCGCCGAGCCAGGCACGTTCCTCGGTCTTCTTCGCGGCCGTGACCTGCTTCGACAACTCGGCCGAGGTCACGAAGGGCAGCCCGGCGGCGCGGGCGGCCTCACGAGCCCGGAGGGCATCGTTGTAGACCACCCGCGAGCACCCGAACGCTCTGGACAGCGCGGAGCGCTGAGGACCGTTCGGGTACATCCGGAAGGAGTACCGAAGCTGCACGTCGATCACCGTAATACAGTTGGTTCATGGCTGACATGCAGAACATCCGCACAGGCAGGCACTGCACCTTCGCCCTCCATGCCCACTTGGTTTTCGTGACGAAGTACCGGCACGAGGTCTTCAACGACACCCACCTCAAGCGCATGGAGGAGATCATGCGCGCCGTCTGCACCGACTTCGAGTGCGAGCTGATCGAGTTCAACGGTGAGAACAACCATGTCCACCTGCTGGTGAACTTCCCCCCGAAGGTGGCCCTGTCCAAGCTGGTCAACAGCCTCAAGGGCGTCAGCTCCCGCAGGCTCCGCCAGGAGTACCCGGAACTGCTCCGGCACTACTGGCGAGCCCAGCGGCTGTGGTCCGGCTCATACTTCGCCGGGTCGGCGGGCGGGGCTCCGCTGTCGACAGTCCATCAGTACATCGAGCAGCAGAACCGTCCGCTGTGACCAGCGGGTCGGAGCAGGTCTGAGAATCGCTTCACCACCAGGCTGAAGCCCGGTGCACTGCGATGAGACCCGGTAGCACGTCGGACGGCGTTTGGGCCCGATCGGCGCAGACCTTCGGAAACTGCCGTCCGGTCCAGGCGGAGGCGGGACGAAGGAGCTTGGAGAGGAGGCAGGACGGCGGGGGCGAAGCAGGCGCGGCGCGGCAGGCCGCGGGGCGCGGTCCTCGGAGTACGTTTCAGATGGCGTAGACGGCGCCCGCCGCCGCCACTTCCGCCGGACCGTCGAAGACCGCGCGGGCGTCCGCCAGGTTGCGGTCGGCGTCGGTCCACGGCGGGATGTGCGTGAGGACAAGCCGTCCGACTCCGGCGCGGGCGGCGATCTCGCCCGCCTCGCGGCCGTTGAGGTGGAGGTTTGGGATGTCCTCCTTGCCATGGGCGAAGGATGCTTCGCAGAGGAAGAGGTCGGCTCCTTCGGCGAGTTCGTCCAGCGCTTCGCAGGTCCCCGTGTCGCCGGAGTAGGTGAGCGAACGGCCGCCGTGCTCGATCCGGATGGCGTAGGAGTCGACGGGGTGGCAGACCTTCTCGACGCGGACGGAGAAGGGGCCGATCGCGAACGAGCCCGGCTTCAGCGTGTGGAAGTCGAAGACCTCGCCCATCGCCCGCTCGGACGGGGTGTCGCCGTGGGCCGTGGTCAGCCGCTGCTCGGTGCCGTCGGGGCCGTACACCGGGAGCGGGGCGGCGCGGCCGCCGAATCGGTAGTAGCGGACGACGAAGTACGCGCACATGTCGATGCAGTGATCGACATGGAGATGGCTCAGGAAGACGGCGTCGAGGTCGTAGAGACCGATGTGGCGCTGCAGCTCTCCGAGGGCGCCGTTGCCCATGTCGAGGAGCAGCCTGAAGCCATCGGCCTCGACGAGGTAGCTCGAACACGGTGATACCGCGGACGGGAACGAGCCGGAGCAGCCGACGACGGTGAGCTTCATGGAGCGTGAACCTCCGGGACGCGGGGGCCGGGACGCGGGAAGGGGGAGGGTTCGTGCGATCTGTTGAGCGGTCCGTCGAGCGTAAGGTGCGAAACCGCCGGTCGCTCCTCCGCGGCCGTCCGTTGTGGGGGAACTCACCTGTGCTGTCACCGGTTCGACGGAAGGGCCGGGGGCGCCGGTACCGTCGGGGCATGAACATGTCCTGGTGGTGGATCGCGTTCGGCGTGGTCGTGCTGCTCGCGCTCGTGGTGGCCGTGGCCGACGGGCGTGGCCGGGGCGGGCGGCGGCCCGGTCGTTCCGATGGTGCGGCGCGGGCGCGCTCGGGCAGCCGTCCGGGCGGGCGGACACGTCCTGCGGCGGGGCCGGGGCGTGTGCCGGAGAAGGGGCGTGGGCCGCGGCCGGGTGAGATCTGGTGGGCCGAGGTGCCGTACGAGGACGGGCCCGGGGCGAAGGACCGGCCCTGTCTGGTGCTGCGGGTACGGGGTGGCTCGGCGCTCGTCGCGAAGATCACCAGCAAGAACCACGGGGGTCGGCCGGGCGTGGTCGCGCTGCCGGCCGGGGCGGTGGGGGACGCGCGGGGGCGGGCGAGTTTCCTGGAGACGGACGAGTTGCGGGAAGTCGCCGTGCGGGTGTTCCGACGGCGGGTGGGGGTCGTGGACCCGGAGGTGTGGGAGCGGGTCCGGAAGCTGGGGTGATGCTTCGCCCCGGCTTCACGAGACGGGCGAAGCGTTGGTAGGCGTACGGACGGAAGGTCGGCGGCGGGCCCCGACCGACGACGGGCTGCCACGACCGATGGCGGGCCCGTGCGGGACCGGGCCGACGACCGGTTCGTACGGGGACGGCCCGACAACCGGTCCCGTACGGGTCCGGTCCCTACGCCCAGAGCTGGCCGTGCAGTGTTTCGATGGCGGCCTCGGTCGTGGGGGCCGTGTAGACACCCGTGGACAGATACTTCCAGCCGCCGTCGGCGACGACGAAGACGATGTCGGCGCTCTCCCCCGCCTTGACCGCCTTCTGTCCGACTCCGATGGCAGCGTGGAGCGCGGCACCGGTGGAGACGCCCGCGAAGATGCCCTCCTGCTGGAGCAGTTCGCGGGTGCGGGTGACCGCGTCCGCCGAGCCGACGGAGAAGCGGGTGGTGAGGACCGAGGCGTCGTAGAGCTCGGGGACGAAGCCCTCGTCGAGGTTGCGGAGCCCGTAGACCAGGTCGTCGTAGCGCGGTTCGGCGGCGACGATACTGACGTCGGGCTTGTGCTCGCGCAGGTAGCGGCCGACGCCCATGAGGGTGCCGGTAGTGCCGAGACCGGCCACGAAATGGGTGACGGACGGGAGGTCGGCGAGGATCTCCGGGCCGGTGGTGGCGTAGTGGGCGCCCGCGTTGTCGGGGTTGCCGTACTGGTAGAGCATGACCCAGTCGGGGTGCTCGGCGGCCAGTTCCTTGGCGACGCGTACGGCGGTGTTGGAGCCGCCCGCCGCCGGGGAGGAGATGATCTCGGCGCCCCACATGGCGAGCAGGTCGCGCCGTTCCTGGGAGGTGTTCTCCGGCATGACGCACACGATGCGGTAGCCCTTGAGCTTGGCCGCCATGGCGAGCGAGATGCCGGTGTTGCCGCTGGTGGGCTCCAGGATGGTGCAGCCCGGGGTCAACCTGCCGTCCTTCTCCGCCTGTTCGACCATGTGGAGCGCCGGGCGGTCCTTGATCGAGCCAGTGGGGTTGCGGTCCTCCAGCTTGGCCCAGATCCGGACGTCCTCGGACGGTGACAGCCGCGGCAGGCGGACGAGCGGGGTGTTGCCCACCGCGGCGAGCGGGCTGTCGTACCGCATCAGCGCATTCCTGCCTGCCGCCCGACCACCGCTTCGACCGGGCGCGGCTTCGCCCCGGCGGCCCCTCCGGCGACGGCAGGGAGGATGGTGATGCTGTCGCCGTCGCTGAGTTCGGTGGAGATGCCGTCGAGGAAGCGGACGTCCTCGTCGTTGAGGTACACGTTCACGAAGCGGCGGAGCTCGTCGCCGTCGACGATGCGCTCACGGATGCCGTTGTGGCGGCTGTCGAGGTCCGTGAGGAGGTCGGCGAGGGTCGCTCCGTTGCCCTGGACGGCCTTGGCGCCGTCGGTGTAGGTGCGGAGGATGGTCGGGATGCGGACCTCGATGGCCATGGCGTGGGCTCCTGTCGGAAGCTCGGAAGCGGAGAACGGAGAAAGGGAGCGGAGAACGGAGAAAGGGGAGGAGCGGGGGTGTGGCGGTGGTGCGGGGGGGCGGCTCGGCCCGCGCGCGGGGGCATCGGGTCGTGACCGGGTCCTCGGGCGGAGAGCCCCCGGTTCAGGCCCTGCGGCCGTCGGGCCGGCGGTTCGTACAGATCGCGCTGGAGAGCCTGCACAGGTCGACGTGCAGCCGCGCGACGAGCAGCATGCCCGGCGTCTTGTCGCTCACGTCAGGGGGAACCATGCGGTCATCGTATCGATTCCCGGTCGACGAATAAGAGTGTGATCTCACCTGCTGGATGGATGGTGCTCGACAGATGGACGGGGCCGGGCGCGACCGGCCTCGTCCACCCCGCCGGGTGCCGGATCAGGCGGGTTCGTACGCCTCGACGACCTGGACGTCCTCCTCGGCGATCTCGCCGTCCACGATGCGGTAGGAGCGGAACTGGAAGGGGCCCGCGTCGTCGGTGTCGGCGGTGGAGACGAGGACGTAGTGGGCGCCGGGCTCGTTGGCGTACGTGATGTCGGTGCGCGAGGGGTACGCCTCGGTCGCGGTGTGGGAGTGGTAGATGATCACCGGCTCCTCGTCCCGGTCGTCCATCTCCCGGTAGAGCTTGAGGAGGTCGCCCGAGTCGAACTCGTAGAAGGTGGGCGAGCGGGCGGCGTTGAGCATGGGGATGAACCGCTCGGCGCGGCCGGTTCCGACGGGGCCCGCGACCACGCCGCACGCCTCGTCGGGATGGTCGGCGCGGGCGTGCGCGACGATCTGGTCGTAGAGCGCCTGGGTGATGGTCAGCATGGCGCCAGGATAGGCATGCCCGCCGCACCGTATCGAGAAGTGGTACGACGGGGCCCGCATCGTGGACATTGTGAACAGTGGCGGCCGGTCGGACCGGCGGGCGGGGCGCCCCGAGGCCGACTGCGACCGGTCCGAACCGGCAGCCGATGGGCGTCCCGCGTCCGGGCTGCGACCGGTCCGGAACGCCGTCGTCCCGTGGCCGTGCCCACTCGCCCGCGGTGACGCCGACTGATCCTCATCTGCGCCGGCATCGGGCGGGGACGCCCGGTGACACGGAGGCGGCCGTTCAGGTGACGAAGGGCACGGCAAGTAGGTGACGGGGACGTGCGGCGAGCGGCCGACAGGGCGCGGGGAGGGCGCCGTGCCCGTTACGGCGTCATCGTCTCCACGAGGGTCTCCTGGAGGGCGCCGAGCCAGAGGTAGGCCATGACCATCGGCTTGCGCGGATCGCTGTCGGGGAGCCGGTAGAGCGAATCGGCCCCGCCCTCGTCCTCGTCCGAGACCTCCAGGCGGGTGCCGATGGTGAGCCGGAGGTCGTTGAGAGCGCCGAGCCAGTTGCGGCACTCGTCGCCGGTGAGTGTGAGCACGGCGCCGCCGTCCCCGCCGACGGACAGGGCGTCGAGGGTGCGGACGACGGTGAGCGCGTCGTCCCGCTTGCGGGCGCGCAGGTCGTTCTCCGTGAAGCGGCGGAACTCGGCGGAGGCGGAGCGCAGTTCGCTGTCGTCGTCGCCGTACGCGTCGGGGAAGAGGCGGGCCAGGGCGGGGTCGTCGGGCCGTTCGCTGGGACCCTCGGCGAAGAGGGCGGCGAGCGGGTCCGCGCCCTCGGCGGGTTCGTCGCCGGGACCGACGAGTTCCAGCAGTTGGACGGCGAGGGAGCGCAGGATCGCGATCTCCACCTCGTCGAGTGCGACGGCCGCGCCGCCGTCGGGGGTGGCCTCGAAGTGGCCGGCCATGGGTTTACTCCGATGATGGTTCGGGCGGGGCGGGGCTCGGGCTTGCCGGATGGACGCTACGGGAGGGCAGGGGCCGCAAGGGACGCACCAGCCGCGGAAAGGACGCTGTCCCTGCGGAGGGCGCCGCCCGCGCGCAAGGCACCGGCTGCACGGGAGGCACCGCCCGCGCGTAAGGCGCTGTCCGCGGGGAGGGCACTATCCGCGGTCCTGGGTGAGGGTGGCCCACAGCCCGTATCCGTGCATGGCCTGGACATCGCGTTCCATCTCCTCGCGGCTGCCGCTGGAGACGACGGCACGGCCCTTGTGGTGGACGTCCAGCATCAGCTTGTGCGCCTTGTCCTTGGGGTACCCGAAGTACGCCTGGAAGACATAGGTCACATAGCTCATGAGATTGACCGGGTCGTTGTGGACCAGCGTCACCCAGGGGACATCGGGCTCGGGGACGACAACGCTCTCCTCGGCCGACTCGGGACGCTCGATCTCTGTAGGGGCGACGCTCACCTCTCCCATGCTGCCACCCGGGAGGGGACGGCGCACAAACGACCCCGACATCTCGTCACTCTGACGAAATAGGGGTAGCATCCGGCACATGAACTCTGCGGACCTTGGCCGACGGGTCGGCGTGCCGTCGACCGCGCTCTTCACCGACCAGTACGAGCTCACCATGGTGCAGGCCGCGCTGAAGGCCGGCACGGCGGACCGTCACTCGGTCTTCGAGGCGTACACCCGCCGGTTGCCGGAAGGGCGGCGTTACGGCGTCGTCGCGGGCATCGGGCGGGTGCTGGACGCGGTGGAGAACTTCCACTTCGACGACGAGATACTCACGTTCCTGCGCGAGCGGAACATCGTGGACGGGCCCACGCTCGCCTGGCTGGCCGACTACCGCTTCAGCGGTGACATCTGGGGCTACCAGGAGGGCGAGGTGTACTTCCCCGGCTCGCCGATCCTGCGGGTCGAGGGTTCGTTCGCCGAGTGCGTGCTGCTGGAGACGGTGATCCTGTCGATCCTCAACCACGACTCGGCGATCGCCGCGGCGGCGTCCCGGATGTCCGTGGCGGCGGGCGGGCGCGCGCTGATCGAGATGGGTGCGCGTCGCACCCACGAGCTGTCCGCGGTGGCGTCCGCGCGCGCCGCGTACGTCGGCGGCTTCGACACCACCTCCGACCTGGCGGCGGGCTTCCGCTACCACATCCCGACCGTCGGGACGAGCGCCCACGCCTTCACGCTGCTGCACGACACCGAGCGCGACGCGTTCCGGGCCCAGGTCGACTCGCTGGGCCGGGACACGACCCTGCTGGTCGACACGTACGACGTGGCCGAGGCGGTCCGCGCAGCGGTGGAGGTCGCGGGGACGGAGCTGGGCGCGGTGCGGATCGACTCCGGGGACCTGCTGCTGGTCGCACACCGGGTGCGGCAGCAGCTGGACGAGCTGGGGGCGACGGAGACGAAGATCGTGGTGACGTCGGACCTCGACGAGTACGCGATCGCCTCGCTGGCCGCGGCGCCGGTCGACGCATACGGGGTGGGCACGCAGTTGGTGACCGGCAGCGGGCACCCCACGTGCTCGATGGTGTACAAGCTGGTCGCCCGGGCGGACTCGGCCGACGCCGCGGAGCCACTGCGTCCGGTCGCCAAGAAGTCGCTCGGTTCGAAGTCGTCGACGGGCGGTCGCAAGTGGGCCGCGCGTCGGCTGGACGAGAGCGGGGTGGCCGAGGCGGAGGTGGTCGGCACCGGCCCCGTACCGGCGGATCTCGCCGACCGGCAGCTGCTGGTCGAGCTGGTCAGGGGCGGCGAGGTGGTCGCCCGCGAACCGCTGGACGCGGCGCGCGAGCGGCACATCGCGGCGCGGGCGGCACTGCCGATGTCCGCGGCGCAGCTGTCCCGGGGCGAGCCGGTGATCCCGACCGAGTTCGTGTGACGGAGCGGGCGCCGTCCGTGGCCGGGGGGCGGCGCCGCTCCGGCCACGGACGGCGCCCCTGCCACGCAGGCCGCACGGGTTGCCGCGCCCTCCCCCGGCCGCTCCCGAGTCCCGAAGGGCTCTCCCGTAATCCCTGGCGGGCGTGCGGCGTCCGGGATCACGGGACAGCCCTTAGGCTCGATTACGTACCCCTGTACCCCTGACCACGGGTCCGAATGCTCACCCCCTGACCGCCGGCCGCACCCGTTCCTGTCCCGCCCTCACCCCCACCGAAGGACACCCGCCATGCACCGCGCCCTGATCGTCGTGGACGTCCAGAACGACTTCTGCGAGGGCGGCAGCCTCGCCGTGACGGGAGGCGCCGACATCGCCGCCGCCATCACCGACCTCATAGGCGACGCCCAGCCGGGCTACCGCCATGTGGTGGCCACCCGCGACCACCACATCGACCCGGGCGACCACTTCGCCGAGCGGCCGGACTTCGAGCGCTCCTGGCCTCCGCACTGTGTCGCCGGTACGGAGGGGGTCGGCTTCCACCCGAACTTCGCGCCCGCGGTCGCCTCCGGGGCGATCGCCGCGGTGTTCGACAAGGGCGCCCACTCGGCGGCGTACAGCGGCTTCGAGGGCGTCGACGAGAACGGCACGGGGCTGGCCGACTGGCTGCGCGCCCACCACGTCACCGAGGTGGACGTGGTGGGCATCGCGACCGACCACTGCGTGCGGGCGACGGCGCTGGACGCGGTCAGGGAGGGCTTCACGACCCATGTGCTGCTCGACCTCACGGCCGGCGTGGCCGAGGAGACCACGCGCCAGGCGTTGGAGGAGCTCCGCAGGGCGGGCGTGAAGCTGTCCGGCGAGCCGGTCGTGTAGCGGGGCGGGGTGGGCAGTCGACCGACACGGCCCGACCCGCCCGCCTCGCGCTCACGGGCCGCCGGCCTCCGCCCGCCTCACACCGTCCGCGCATCACGGGCCGCAGGTCACAGGCCCTCGCCCCGAGCGTCGCCGACCGTGGGCCGCACGTCACAGGCCCCGCCCGCGCGACTTCAGGCCGGGCGGTGGACCGGCGTGGCGGGCACGGAGGGCAGGCACGGGCGACGCGCCGCCGCGGACGTCGGAGCCGTCGTGGCCGCGTGGTGGGCCGGCACGCCCGCCGTGGAGGACGCGGTGTCCGCGGCGGACGACGACGCGGGCCGCAGGAGAGCCCGGATGGGATGCCAGAGCTCCTGGGCCCGCTCCGGTCTCCCGCGCCAGAGCATCCCGTCCGGGTGGTGCAGCACGGCGGTGATCTCGTCGGGGGTGGGCGGCTCGGCGTTGCCGCGCAGGTAGACGGCGCGGAGCCCGAGGTTGCGCAGCCGGGTCAGCGCGCGGGCCCGGTTTCCCGCGTGCACCAGGACCCGGACCAGGCTGCCCGGCCCCGGTCCGTCCGTGGGCCTGGGCAGGGTGATCGCCACCACCACGCTGCCGTTCGGCAACTTGCTGAACCCTCCGCACGCCATGTTCCGCGCTCCCCCGTGAGACGTCGTGTCAATAAGGATGTGGTCAAGACGCACCTAAACACGATCGGCCGCCGCCCGCTAGAGGGCGACGGCCGATCAAGCTCTGACCTGCGGTGACGTGGAACTACTTCTGCGAGGGACCGACCTTGACGACCATCGTCGAGCCGTCTCGCGGCTGGCTGATGATCGAGATCCGGGTGTTGGTGTCAGTGACCTGGACGCTTCCGGTCTTGTTCTCGGCGTACCAGTAGGTTCCCTTGTGGTCGTCGAAGGCCGGGACGCCGAGCTGCGACCGGACCTTCACCGGCACGTCGGCGTTGTGCAGCGTGAAGGCGTCCGTCCGGTAGCGGCTGAAGGGCGCGTCGAAGGGCTGGATCTTGTTGCGGATGACCGTGCCGTCCGCCCACTTCAGCGGCTTGGCGTGCGCGTCGATCGGCAGGATCAGGCCCTTGCCCGGGTGGGTGGAGACGTTGTTGTCCTTCTGGGAGGTGTCCCACTGCCAGATGAGCAGACCGGTCTGGTACGGGTAGTGCTCGACCCAGTCCGGGCGGGTCTTGGAGAAGCCGAAGTTGTACGGGCCGACCTTGAGGGTCTGGTCGTAGCTGACGTACTGGCGGTTCTCCGCGATGTAGAACTGCGGGTAGTCCTTGGTGAAGGACTCGCCGACACGGGAGAAGCCCTTGAGGGTCCAGCCGTTGTCGTCGCCCTCGGCGTCGTCCTTGAAGAGCGCGGTGCCGTCGGCGTCGACCGAGAGGGTGTCGGCCGCGAAGCCGATGCCGCCCGCGCCGCCGTCGGTGGTGTAGCGGAAGCGGATGTCGATCTTCTTGCCCGCGTAGGCGTCCAGCGGGTAGGAGAGCTTCTGGTACGCGCCGGAGACACCGGTCAGGGCCGGCTTGTCACTGGCGTCGCGCGGGAGCGCCTTGCCGTCGGCCGTGCCGTCGAGCGCGGTCCAGCTGGTGCCGCCGTTGTCGGACACCTCGGCGTAGAGGAAGTCGTAGTCCTGCTCGATGTCCCACCAGCCCGCGAGGCCGAGGGAGGCCGTGGACTTGCCGGTCAGGTCGACCGAGCGGGACAGGGTGTTGTTCAGGTTGTCACCCATGCCGCTCCACCACTGCTTGGAGCCCTCCGCGGGCTTCGTGACAGCGGTGGTGACGGCCTTGTCCGGGAGCTTGACCAGGAGGGCCTGCTTGTCCTTGGTGTTGTACTCGGACACGCCCAGCTTGTGGGTGGAGTTCGTCGCGGCCTTGGCCTCGGCGTAGTTGAGCCAGCCGAGCTGGAGTTTGTCCCAGGCGGTCATGTCGCCGGGCAGGTCGCCGATCTCGTTCTTGCCGGTACCGAGCCAGGAACCCGCCGACATCAGGGACCAGAAACCGACCGAGTTCTCGGCGGTGTTGGTGGTGTCGTACAGGTCGGGCAGGCCCAGGTCGTGGCCGTACTCGTGGGCGAAGACGCCCAGGCCGCCGTTCTCGGGCTGCGCGGTGTAGTCGCCGACCCAGATGCCGGTGTCACCGATCTCGGCCCCGCCCGCCTTGTTGAAGGACGGGCCGGTCGCACCGGCGTTGGTGCCGTAGGCGTACCAGCGGTGCGCCCAGACGGCGTCCTTGCCCTGCGCGCCGCCGCCCGCGGACTCGTCCTCGCCGGCGTGGACGATCTGGAAGTGGTCGATGTAGCCGTCCGGCTCGTTGAAGTCGCCGTCGTTGTCGAAGTCGTAGCGGTCCCACTGGTCGTACTGGGCCAGCTCGGCCTTGATCTGGTCCGTGGTACGGCCCTTGGCCTTCTGGTCGGCGGACCAGGCGTTCACGCCGTCGCGGACCATGTCCCACACGTTGGCGCAGTTGGACGCGCCGCAGTAGTTGGAGCCGTAACGGGCCTCGTTGTACGGGACCTTGACCCAGTCGGAGACCTGGCCGTCGACGGAGTAGCGCCCGGAGGACGTCTTCTCGTAGTACGTCTTCAGCGAGTTCTTGCCGGCACCGGTGCCGAAGTAGAGGTCCTGGAAGTGCTGCTGGTTGTAATCGGCCTGCCAGGCCGTGCTGTTGTCCTTCTTGCGGTCCGGCTTGGCGATGGTGTTGTGCGCCGGGCCGGGCGTGCCGCCGTACTTCTTGACGGGGGGCTTGGGGCCCTCGCCGTCCGGGTCGTACATGGTCGTGTCGTCGACCTGGTCGCCGAACTCGACGAGGACCGTGAAGATCTTGTCGGTCTTCTCGCGGCCGAGCTCGACGTACTTCTTGTCGTCGAGCTTGACGACCTTGGAGCCGTCCCGCTTCGATATCTTCTTCTCGCCCGACAGGACCTGCTCCAGGGCGGCCTGACGCTGAGCGTCCTGCTGCTCGCTGAACGGCCCCTGGAGGTCGTGCGCGTTGCCCTTGCCCGTCCCCGGGTCGCGGCGGTCGACAACGGCGTTACGCGCCCCTGACGTCTTGTCATCGGCCTGGGCGGTGGCGAAGGCCGACGCGGTGGCGGCCGTGGCAGCCATGGCCACGACAATCGCTGCGCCGCGCAGCGCCCCTCTTTTCGTACTCACGTGATGCAGTCCTCCCCGACGTCCGCGACTACGGCCTGGAAGTCGGATGAGGGCCGCGCGCGGATACGCGTCACAAGTGACGACATTCGACCGGAGGCGCAAAGAAAAAGACAGATCTTGACTTGGATAAGCCAAGTGCACTATGCAGGAGTCGCTTTCCGTTATACGGACATTCACGCTGTCCGGAAACGGGGCGTCAGGTTTGACCGGCGGGGACCGGAATGACTCCGTGCGCCCCCCGTGCACCGGCGTCGTGCTTCGGGCCGCGCTTAGCACCGGCTCCTCTCGGGCATCCGTCGCCTTAGAGTCGCCAGGGGTTGTCCGACCGTGTCCGGGACCGCCCATCCGATGCCCCGAGGACGGATACCGCCATGCCGCGTATCACTGCCGTGCAGTTCTCCTACGGTTCGGTCACCGTGGTCTGCTCGACCCTCGCCATGCTGCTGCTCTCCCGTACGGAATCGGGGATCGGCATCGCGGTCATCGGGGCCGCGGCGCTCTCGCTCGGCCTGCTGGTGGCCGTGACGGCACCCCATCCGGCCCCGGCGAGGACGGGGAAGTCCGCGCGGTCCGGGGCCGCCGCCCGTACACGCCGGGACGAGGTCTCCGTCGCCGTCGAGACAGAGGGCCTCGCCCTCGACGAGGTCCGGTCCCCGTCCCCGTCGCCCCGCGAGAGCGGACGGCCCGTCAGCTCTGGTACGCAGACCGCGGAGGACCACCGGGACGAGCGCTCCCTGCGGCCCTGACGTGCGCCGCTCCGGTCACGGCAGCCGACGGCCGTGAGGGATACCGGTCGGGCTTGGCCAGGTCGACCGAGGTGAGGGCGAGCAGGGCGGAAGCGGGGAGGCGGGGAGGACGTGACCGCGTTCCCCGGTGCGGGCCCGGACGCGCTCCAATCGGGCCGGTCACGACCACCGCCACTCTCACGGTCGCTACGGCAGTGCCGGCCAGACCAGGGCCTGAGCGACGATGACGTTCTCACCGTCGAAGGTGACGGCGGGACCTTCGTGCAGTTCGTAGCCAAGCAAGCCGCTGCCTGCTGCGCGTCGTCGCCCGTGTGGAAAAGCTGGGCAAACCAGCGGGTAACACCTGCTCTTACACAGCAACCAGACCGAAGCCGACGCAGAAACCGATCAGAGGACCACCTTCAGCACACACCGGTGGATCGAGGCTAACTGGTCTGGACGACCACCGTCTTCGCCGCCTTGTCATGCAGGCCCTGCCGGTACGGCTTGTCCGTGAGCATGAACACGATGATGATCAGCCACCACAGGCACGCGCAGCACAGCAGTGCCGGCAACCACAGCACCACGGCCCGCAGGAACGACGTCCCGGTGTCCGGTACCCGGCCGTCGTTGAGCATCGCCACGCGCAGCTTCGTCATCCGCTTGCCGATGGTGCGGCCGTCCTTGTGCGTGAAGTACGTGTCGTAGGCGACGTAGGCCACCAGCCCGATCAACGACCAGATCATCTGGTGACTGTTGTAGGTCTGGCTGAAGAGGTCGCCGACGTCGCCGGTGTTGGTGTTGCCGTTGTTGGCCATCTCGACCAGCCCGCCCCACGGCAAGGAGATCAGGTACAGCGGGATCGAGATGATGAGGAAGTCGACCAGCCGGGCCAGGATCCGTTTGCCCGGTTCGCCGAGCGGCGGCATTCCGGCCAGCGGGTCCACGCCCCCGTACGGCCCTCCGCCGCCGTAGGGGCCGGGGCCGTACGGCGGCGGAGGGGGAGGCGGCGGCATGCTCTCGTAGGGCGATCCCGACGACGGACCGGGGCCGGGACCGGATGGCGGACCAGGCGGCGGTCCCTGGGGCTCCTGCGGCTCCTGGGGCTCCTGCGGGCCCTGGGACTGCCACGGTCCGGGCGGCCCCGACTCGGACGGCCCCGGTTCGGACGGCCCCGGTTCGGACGGCCGCGGCTCCTGCGGCTGCTTGCGGAACGGGTCGTCCTCGGGTGGCTGTCCGGACGTCGGCTGATCGTTACTCATGGGGGCAGTGCATCCCGGCCCGGAACCGTCCGCAACGGCTCAGGTGCGTTCGGGGGAACACCTCCGCCCCGGGCGACTCACCCGGTGGGCCGCCGCCCGGAGAGGTGGCCTCCGCCGGGCGGCGGCACGCGCTGCCCGGCCCACACTCCGCCCCTCGCGCCCCATGGGGCCCGTCTCAGCCCGCGACGAAGGTGTGTGCCGCCTTGTCGTGCCAGCACTGGCGCCACGGACGGTCGAACAGACACCACAGCACGTTGGCCACGCCGACTACCAGGACGCCCAGTACCCCGTACACCAGCCAGCGGCGCAACGCGGCGCCGAAGGAGGGGGATTCGTGGGACTCGATGTCCCGCACTTCCAGTCCGCAGAGCTTCTTGCCGAGCGTGCGGCCCCACTTCGCGGTCGGCAGCGCCTCCAGCAGGACGCCGAGGACGAGGAACGCTCCGAGCACCGCGCCGAACAGGCCGGCCGTGGTGGGGTCCACCAGCCAGACGGTGACCGTGCGGCCGGACATCTTCGCCGCGTCGATCTTCGCGTCGATGTGGTCCAGCGCCCGTGAGACGAGCGGGAACCCGATCGCGCCGACGAGAGCTCCCAGCACCACCGTGTCGATGAGCCGGGCGGCGAACCGCTTCCCGAGGACGGCGGGCCGGGCCGATGCCTGGGCCTGTGCCATCTGCTGGAAGGGGTCGTTGACCGGGGGCTTCCAGGGGGCGACGGGCTGGTCCAACTGCTGCCCGCCCGCCGCGCCGAGTTGCGGATGGGGATGCGGCTGCTGGGACTGGATCGGAAGGCCGGGCTGCTGGAGCTGTGCCTGGGGCTCGGGCTGCGCCTGGGACTGGGGCTGCTGAGGTTGCCGAAGGTGCTGAGTTTGGTGTTGCTGCGGTTGAGGCCGTGAGGCTTGGGGCTGTGAGGCTTGGGGCTGTGAGGCTTGGGGCTGTGGTGACTGAGGTTGCTGAGGTGCTGCCGAGGTCGGCTGGGCATTTCGGTGGGCCTGCTGGGCCCAGGAAGTGGCCGCGCCGCTAGGACCCGGGTTCGCGGGCGCGGCGGGGCTCGGGCCCGGTGCCGGGGCCACCGGGGTCGCGTTCGGGTTCGCGGGCGCGGCGGGGACGGACACCGGGCCCTGGGCCGGGATGGGACCGGGGGCCGCGCTGGGGCTCTGCGGCGCCGGGGCCGGCGCGCCGGTCCCGGGAGAGGGCGGGCGGATCGCCATCGTCCCGTTCTCGGGCGGCTGTCGGGGGGTCCGGGGGGCGGGCGGGAGGTTGCCCCGGTCCACGGCGCGGAGGGCGACGGTGTTCTCGGGTGCCTGATCGTCGCTGCCCCGCATGCCCGGCAGCGCACCGTCGGCCGACGGCTGCGAGGCGTGCTGTCGCGAATCGGCGGGAACGAGGTCGACGGGCGCGCGGTCGTCCAGGACCCGAGCGGCCGACGACCCGTCAGCAGGCGTGCGGTCGGCCGGAGCCGGGCCTGTGGGCGGACGGGACTCCTGGCCGGTCACCGGCCCCGATCCCACTCCGGGGCCCCTGGGACCCCCAAAAGCCTCGGAAACCCGGGCAACGGTCCGCGGCGTGGGCCCCGACGGCAGACCCGAATCGGCCTGGCCGCTCGGCTGCGAGGCAGCGCCCGGCCGCGGCGCGGCGCCCTCCTGGGGCGTGGCGCCCCAGGAGACCCGCCGGTCGTGTTCGCCGAAGCCGGCCTGACGGGAGGCATCGGCCTGCCAGGCGGTGGCCGGTTCCGGTCGGTTGCCCTCCTGTGGCTCCTCGTCGAGGAAGACCGGACCGGTCTCCTCCATCGGCGTCTCCGTCGACGCGGTGGCCGGAACGGACGGGTTCGAGGGGAGCGAGGGGGCGGACGAGGCGGACGGGACCGGTGAGTTCGGATGCTGCGCCCGGTACTGCCCACCGGCGGGTGCGGCAGGCATCGGCTCGTCCTGCTGCGGGGCCGGCCGACTCGTACCGGGCACCCACGAAGCACCGTTCCAGTACCGGACATATCCAGGAATGGAGGGATCGGGGTAGTAGCCCTCGCGGGGGCTTTCGTCACCGGGTGCCGGAGTGGGGGCGCTCATCACCGTGGTCCCGTATCTCTTCGAGGCCTCAAATCAACGGGTCCACATCTATCAGACACCCGCCCGCCCCCGGGCCGGTCCAGGGGTTTGGGCCGCTTTCCGGCCTCCTCGAAATTTTTTCCCGAAGTCGCGTAAGAGTTGGCGTGAAGTGTGCTCTCTCCAGTGCGGGCCGGTCATGGGACCGGTTCACGGACACCGAGAAGGAGCCCTCATGAACACCGTCGTGGAACGAGACCTGGAGCTCAAGCTGGTTCTGTCGCCCGAGCGCAGCATCCCCGTCCCCGCCCGGTTGACGTACCGCGCGAAGGACCCGTACGCCGTTCACATCGACTTCCACATCGGCTCCGAGTTCCCCGTCCACTGGACGTTCGCCCGTGACCTGTTGGTCGAGGGCGTCTTCCGGCCGTGCGGGCACGGGGACGTGCGGATCTGGCCGACCAAGGTCGAACGGCGCAGCGTCGTCTTCGTTGCGCTGTCCTCGCCCGACGGCAACGCCCTTCTGGAGATGCCGTCGGCCGCCGTGGCCGCCTGGATGGAGCGGACCCTGCGCATGGTTCCGCCCGGCACGGAGACCGAGCGCCTGGGCATCGACGAGGCGCTCGCCGAACTACTCGCCCCGCTGCCCGCCGACGACTTGTGGCTGACCGACCCCTGGCCGTCGGACGAGTCGCAGGACGGCGACGCATGACCGCGCGGGGCATCAGCACGCGAGGCGCCGGCCCCCGGGACACGATCGGACGAGACGTGAGCGGGCGAGACCTCAGCAAGAGCAGCGTGAGCGGAAGCAGCGTGAGCAAAAGCAGCGTGAGTACGCCTGGCACGAGCCGTCGTAACGCGGTCCGTCGTGGCGCGGACCGTCGTAACGCGGACCGTGGCGGCGAAAGCCGCCCCGGCACGACCTGTACGGGCGCGACCTCTCCCCACACGACCTGCCCCGACGCGGGCCGATGTCAGAACACCTTGCCCGGGTTGAGCAGCCCCAGCGGGTCGAACACCTGCTTGATCCCCCGGTGCAGCTCGACGCCCACCTCGCCGAGTTCCCGCGCCAGCCACTCCTTCTTCAGGACGCCGACGCCGTGCTCACCGGTGATCGTTCCGCCGAGCTCCAGGCCGAGTGCCATGATCTCGTCGAAGGACTCGCGCGCCCGCCGGGTCTCGCCGGCGTCGGTGTGGTCGAAGCAGACGACGGGATGGGTGTTGCCGTCCCCCGCGTGCGCGCAGACACCAATGATGAGGCCGTACTTCTCTGCGACGGCGGCCGTCCCTTCGAGCATCGCACCAAGCTTCGAACGGGGTACGCACACGTCGTCGATCATCGTGGCCGACGCGACGGCCTCCAGTGCCGTGAGCGACATCCGACGGGCGCGGAGCAGCAGTTCGGACTCTGCGGTGTCCTCGGCGGGGACCACCTCCGTGGCACCCGCGGCGGTGCACAGCTCGCCGACGGCGGCCAGGTCGGCCGACGGGTCCGGGGTGTCGAAGGCGGCGAGCAGGAGCGCCTCGGTGCTGTCGGGCAGGCCCATGGCGGCCATCCGGTTGACGGCGCGGATCGTCGTACGGTCCATCAGTTCGAGGAGTGACGGCGTGTGACCACGCTCCATGATCCGGCAGATCGCGTCGCAGGCGGTCGCCGCGCTCGGGAACTCGGCGGCCAGCACCAGTTGTCGCGGCGGTCGCGGCTTGAGCGCCAGCACCGCCTTGACGACGATGCCGAGGCTGCCCTCCGAGCCGACGAACAGCCGGGTGAGGTCGTAGCCCGCGACGCCCTTCGCGGTACGGCGGCCGGTGGTGAGCAGGCGCCCGTCCGCGAGGACGACCTCCAGGCCGAGTACGTACTCCGCCGTGACCCCGTACTTCACACAGCACAGACCGCCGGACGCGGTGCCGATGTTGCCTCCGATGGTGCACATCTCCCAACTGGAGGGATCCGGCGGGTAGAAGAGGCCGTGCTCGTCGACCGCCCGGGACAGTACCGCGTTGACGACGCCCGGTTCGACGACGGCGATCCGGTCGACCGGATCGATCTCCACAATCCGGTCCATCTTGACCAGGGACAGCACGATGCAGCCTTCGGAGGCGTTGGCCGCGCCCGACAGGCCGGTACGGGCTCCCTGCGGGACGACCGGAACGCGCAGCGCCGTGGCAGTGCGCATCACGTGCTGGACCTGCTCGACCGTACGCGGAAGCACGACGACGGCGGGTGTGCCCGCGTCGCAGAAGCTCGCCATGTCCCGGGCGTACGAGGCGGTGACGTCCGGATCCGTGAGCAGGGCCTCGGCGGGAAGTCCCGTCCGCAGGTGTTCGAGAAGTCCAGTCACGATCCAAGCCTGGCACCCGGACCCATTGGTGTGAACCCGTCTGCTGGACCCTCCGGACAGCGCAGCGTGATCATCTTACTGACGCAGAGTGATCGGCATGGACGTCTCGCCGCAGCAGTCTCCAAAGACTCAGCAGTCTCCAAAGCCCGAGAAGCCTCCAAAGCCTCAGTCGCGTCTGAAGCCCCGGCGCCTCTGGAAGTCACAGAAGGCCCAGAAGCCCCATGATTCGACCGCCTGGCCCCCTCCGGGGACGTCGGAGTCCCCGATACCCGCGAAGACGCCGCCACCCGACGAGGCCCTGCCGACCGACGAGGATCCGCCGACCGACGAGGATCTGCCGACCGTCACGCTGCGTCTGACGCTGCGGCGGACCGCCATGGGTGTGTGGGCGGGTGCAATGCTGGTGACGGCTGCGGTGGTGTTCGGGCCGGAGGACGGCGAGGAGTCCGTGCCGCCCGCGCCGGGGCCGGTCTCGCGCGCCCTGAGGGCCGCGGACCTGGGGTATCCGGCGTCGCTCCGCGATCTCGAGGCGCTGATCGAGGACCGGCGGGAGCGGGTGGAGAGGCACCCTTCCGACGCGCGGGCGTGGGCCGTGCTGGGCACCGCGTACGTGGAATGGGCGGGACGTTCCGCCGACGCGTCGTACTACGTCCGCGCCGAGCAGGCGCTGAAGCGCTCGCTGCGCGCCGGACCGGACGAGAAGGGAAGCACGACCGCCCAGGTGGGGATGGCGCGGCTCGCCGACGCCCGGCACGACTTCGGCGCGGCGAAGAAGTGGGGCGAGGAGGTACGGGCGCGGCATCCGGAGGAGTGGGCGGTGTACCCGGCGCTGGTCGAGGCGTACGACGGTCTCGGCGACGCCGCCTCCTCGCGCGCGGCGCTACGGCGGTTCGCGGCGCTGCGGCCCGGCGTCGAGGCGCTGCTGCTGACGGCGCGGGCGCACCGGAACATGGGCCGGGCCGAGGACGCGGTGGCGAGTGCCCGGGACGCGGCGGACCGGGCGCAGACTCCCGAGCAGAAGGTGGAGTGCCTGTATCTGCTGGGCGAACTGGCGTGGGGGCGGGGCGAGCCGCAGGAGGCGGTGGCGCAGTACGGCGCTGCGCTGCGCGTCGACCGCGATCACCGGCCGTCGCTCGCGGGCCGGGCGAGGGCGTGGGCGGCGCTCGGCCGGGCGGACGAGGCGCGGCGCGGCTACGAGGCCGCGCTGGCCGATCCGCCGAGGCCCGAATACCTGTTGGAGCTGGGCGAGTTGTACGAGTCGCTGGGCCGGCACGCGGAGGCGCGGGACCAGTACGAGCGGCTACGCACGACCCTTTCGCGGGACCAGGAACAGGGCGTGGACCACGCGCTGCTGCGTGGCCGTTTCGAGGCGGCGCACGGGGAGCCGACGGCGGCGGTGGCGCTGCTGACCGCCGAGTGGGCGCGATCCCACCGCAGTGCCGCGGTGGCGGACGCGCTCGGCTGGGCGCTGCATCTGTCGGGCGACTCAAAGGCTGCGCTGCCCTACGCGCAACGGGCGGTCGCCGCAGGGGCACAGGACGCCTCGTACGTGTCCCATCTCGGTGCGATCGAGCGGGCGTTGAAGGACTACGGAGCGGCGCGACGCCATTTGACGGAGTCCCTGCGTGCCAACCCGCACTTCTCGCCGCTGGAGGCCCCGGCCGCCCGCAGGGCCCTGGACGCCCTGGACGACCTGCCGACGGTCCTGCCGCGCGGCGTGCTCCCCGCTCCGGCACCGGCGGACGAGTCGGTCCCGCCCATGCCCGCGCGGCCGGCGCCGCGACCGGCCACCTCCGCGCCCGCACCCGCCGCCTCCGGGCCCGCCACCCCCAAGCCCCGGCGACAGGCATCCGCAGGGCCGCCGGTACCGCGTGCCACGGATGGCGGCTGACGGCCGACGACCGACGGCCGATCCGACGACTGGCGAGCCGCGCCCTGCGACTGGCGACCGGTGGCCCACGGCCTGGCGTCCAGCGACCAGCGCCGATGCGGAGGGCGGTCGCCGTATGCGAAGGGCGTCGCCGTACACGAGGGGTGGTTGCCGTACACGAAGGACGGTCGCCGTACACGACTCGCCGTACGCGAGGGGCGGGGCCCCGGATCGCCCGGTGGCCCCGCCCCTCGTCCGTACCGTCGGCTCGGACCGCGGCCCGTACGGCGGGCTCGATGCCCCGGCCCGTACCCCTCCGGATCAGCGCCCCGGCCCGTGCCCGTGCCCCCGTCGGCCGGCTGGCCGGCTCAGAGGTTGCCGCGCCTCTCCTGCTCGCGCTCGATCGCCTCGAACAGGGCCTTGAAGTTGCCCTTGCCGAAGCCCATCGAGCCGTGGCGCTCGATCATCTCGAAGAAGACGGTCGGGCGGTCCTGGACCGGCTTGGTGAAGATCTGGAGCAGGTAGCCGTCCTCGTCGCGGTCCACGAGGATCTTCAGCTCGCGCAGGGTCTCGACCGGCACCCGGGTCTCGCCCGCCCACTCGCCGAGGGTGTCGTAGTAGGTGTCGGGGGTGTCCAGGAACTCCACGCCCGCGGCCCGCATGGCGCGCACCGAGGCGACGATGTCGTTGGTGGCCAGCGCGATGTGCTGGACGCCCGCTCCGCCGTAGAACTCCAGGTACTCGTCGATCTGGGACTTCTTCTTGGCGATGGCCGGCTCGTTGATCGGGAACTTGACCTTGAGCGTGCCGTCGGCGACGACCTTGGACATGAGCGCGGAGTACTCGGTGGCGATGTCGTCGCCCACGAACTCCTTCATGTTGGTGAAGCCCATGACCTTGTTGTAAAAGGCGACCCACTCGTTCATCCGGCCCAGTTCCACGTTGCCGACGCAGTGGTCGATGGCCTGGAAGGTGCGCTTGGCGGGCGGCTCGACGATCGGGGAGGCAGCGACGTACCCGGGCAGGTAGGGACCGTCGTAACCGGACCGCTCGACAAGGGTGTGGCGGGTCTTGCCGTACGTCGCGATCGCGGCGAGCACGACCGTGCCGTGCTCGTCCTTGACCTCGTACGGCTCGTCGATGCCACGGGCTCCGTGCTCGACGGCGTACGCGTAGGCCGCGCGGGCGTCCGGGACCTCGATGGCCAGGTCGACGACGCCGTCGCCGTGCTCCGTCACGTGGTCGGCGAGGAAGCGACCGCGGTCGGTGGACGCCTTGATGACGGAGGTGAACACGAAGCGGGCGGAGCCGTTGGTCAGCACGTAACTGGCGGTCTCCCGCTCGCCGTTCTCCGGTCCGGAGTAGGCGACCAGCTTCATTCCGAAGGCCGTCGAGTAGTAGTGCGCGGCCTGCTTGGCGTTGCCGACGGCGAAGACGACCGCGTCCATTCCCTTGACCGGGAAGGGGTCGGCCTGCCGGGCGGTGTCGGGGGTGGTGTGCAGAGTCTCAGTCATGTCCGAAGGCTCTCTCCGCTCCGCAAGGTGCGCAACAGTTCGCGAAATCGCTGGGCAATCTGCACAGCACATGGGGACGATGGGCGGGCTATCTGTACATGATGACCACCACAGTGCCCTCCCGGAGGCGGACCATGGCGATCGATCATCTGGACGGCCGGCTCATCGTGCTTCTGGCCCGCGAGCCCCGTATCGGTGTGCTGGAGGCGTCGCGGCGACTGGGCGTGGCGCGCGGGACGGTGCAGGCGCGCCTGGACCGGCTTCAGTCGAATGGAGTCATCCGCGGTTTCGGTCCGACCGTCGATCCTGCGGCCCTCGGCTACCCCGTCACCGCGTTCGCGACGCTGGAGATCAAGCAGGGCCAAGGTGCCGATGTACGGGCCCACTTGGCCGGTGTGCCGGAGGTGCTGGAGCTGCACACCACCACCGGGCACGGGGACATGCTCTGCCGGCTCGTCGCGCGTTCCAACGCCGATCTCCAACGGGTGATCGACCGGGTTGTCGGTTTTGATGGCATCGTCCGGGCCTCCACGGCCATCGTCATGGAGAACCCGGTGCCCTTGCGCGTCATCCCGCTCGTCGAGCAGGCCGCGGGGGACGCCGACTGACGACCTAGTGCCGTGACCGGCAAGGTTTGCCCGGAAGGAGCGTCGTCCGGTGCGTGCGATCGCAAGGCGGCCGGAAGCCCTTGGATGGGGCCTGCCGTGCTCGAGCGAAGTCGAGAGCTCGGGGAAGGGGCTGCGTGGGCTTGTGGTCGACGCCGCGGGCCATGGGGGCCGAGACCGAGGAGTGGCGTGTGAGCTTCTGGGAATATCTGGGCAACCGGCACCAACAACTGCTCACGGACGCGTTCCAGCACGTCAGCGCCGTCTTCCAGTGCATGGTCATCGCCACCGTGCTCGGGGTCCTGATCGGCGTCGCCACGTATCGCAGCGGATGGGCGGGGGCGCTGGCCATCACGTCGACGGCGACGGTGCTCACCATCCCCTCCCTCGCCGCGATCGGTCTGCTCATCCCGCTGGTGGGGCTCGGGGTGGCGCCCACGGTGATCACGCTGACGCTGTACGGGCTGCTGCCCATCGTCCGCAACGCCGTCGTGGGGCTGCGCGGCGTCGATCCGGCGCTCGTCGACGCGGCGAAGGGCATCGGGATGTCACGGCCGGCCCGGCTGCTGCGGGTGGAGCTGCCACTGGCCTGGCCGCCGATCCTCACCGGCATCCGGGTGTCCACGCAGATGCTGATGGGCATCGCCGCCATCGCCGCGTACGCGTCCGGCCCCGGCCTGGGCAACGAGATCTTCCGCGGCATCGCCTCACTGGGCAGCGCCAACGCGATCAACCAGGTGCTCGCCGGAACGATCGGCATCGTCGTCCTCGCCCTGCTCTTCGACGCCGCGTACGTCCTGCTCGGGCGGCTCACCATTCCCGGGGGGATCCGTGCCTGAGACTCCCGGGGAATCCGTGACTGAGACTCCCGGAGGGATCCGTGTCTGAGACCGCCGACCCCCACCCCGCCGGTTCCGGTGGTACGGACCCCGCGGCAGCGGCCTTTGGCAGCGCGGCCGCCGACAGCGCCGACGCGCCGAGGGCAACGGGCTCGGCGGGGGCCGCCTCGGGTGCCACCATCCACCTCGACAACCTGACGAAGCGGTACCCGGGCCATCCGAGCCCGGCCGTGGACAGCGTCACGCTGGACATCAGGGCCGGCGAGACGGTGATCTTCGTCGGCCCGTCCGGCTGCGGCAAGTCCACCACCCTGAAGATGATCAACCGGCTGATCGAGCCGACGTCCGGGCGGATCCTGATCGGTGGCGAGGACGTCACCGACATCGACCCGGTACGGCTGCGCCGCAAGATCGGGTACGCGATCCAGTCGTCCGGGCTCTTCCCGCACATGACGGTCGCGGAGAACATCGCCCTCGTACCGAGGATGGCCGGCTGGCCGAAGGCGCGGGTGAAGGACCGGGTCGAGGAGATGCTCGACCTCGTCGGGCTCGACCCCAGGGAGTTCCACGGCCGCTATCCACGCGCACTCTCCGGCGGGCAGCAGCAACGGGTGGGCGTGGCACGGGCGTTGGCGGCCGACCCGCCGGTGCTGCTGATGGACGAACCGTTCGGCGCGGTCGACCCGATCACCCGGGGCCACCTCCAGGACGAGCTGATCCGGCTCCAGCACGAGCTGCACAAGACGATCGTCTTCGTCACCCACGATTTCGACGAGGCGATCAAGCTGGGCGACCGGATCGCCGTACTGCGGGAGCGGTCGCACATCGCGCAGTTCGACACCCCGGAGGCGATCCTCACCAATCCGACGGACGACTTCGTCTCCGGGTTCGTCGGTGCGGGGGCGGCGCTGAAGCGGCTCAACCTGACCCGCGTGCGCGATGTGGAGGTGGCCCGGTTCCCGACGGTGACGGTCGACGACCCGCTCCCGTCGATCTTCAACAGGCTGCGCACCGGCCCGCACAACGAGATCCTGATGCTGGACCGCCGGAACCGCCCGTACAAGTGGCTGCGGCGCGGCGACCTGATGCGGGCCCGCGGTTCGCTGGCGCGGGCCGGGCAGTTGGTGCACGACACGGTGACGCGCGACGCGACGCTGCACGACGCGCTGGAGGCGGTGCTGACCGACAGCGGCGGGCGGGTCGCGGTGACGGGGCGGCGCGGCGAGTTCATCGGGGTCGTGGACATGCACACCCTGATGAACTCCGTGCACGAACTGCTGGAGGCCGACCGGCTGGCCGCCATCGAGCACCAGCACGATCTGGAGGAGCTCCGCGCCCACCAGACCGAGCAGGAGTTGGAAGGCGGTGCCGGCGCATGAGTCCCGATTCCCCGTCGAACCCCGGACCGTCGCAAGAGAACCACGGACCGGCGCAGGCGAACCAGGGCCCGCCGCCCACGAACCCCGGACCGGCCCGGTCGAACCACGGACCCGCACGGAACCGGCGTGCCGGTCGCCCGGCGCGCTCCGCCCGCACGGCACGTTCCGAACGGCCCGGGCCCTCCTCCGACAAGGACCGCCCTCCCGGCGAGCACGACGTCGAGGGCCATGCCTTCCGCGACGAGGAGGAGGAGCCCCCTCCCCCGCCGTCGAGGCCGCGCCCCCGGATCACCTGGCGCAAGCTGGTGGTGCTGCCGGCCGCGCTGGTGGTGATCCTGGCCGTCACCTACCTGTGGATCACGCATGTCCACCTCGACTCGATCGCACGGAACTCGCTCACCGGCGGCAATGTGCGGCTGCGCTGGTGGCAGCACGTGAAGCTGACCGCCGTCTCGACGTTCTGGGTGCTGATCATCGCGATCCCGCTGGGCATCGCACTGACCCGGCGCGGACTGCGCAGGGGCGCGCCGCTGGTCACCGCCATCGCCAACATCGGGCAGGCGACCCCGGCGATCGGTCTGCTGGCGGTGCTGGTGATCTGGCTGGGCATCGGTCCGTCGACGGCGGTCATCGGCATGGTGATCTACGCGGTGCTGCCGGTGTTCTCCAACACGGTGGCCGGGCTCAGGGCGATCGACCCGAACCTCGTCGAGGCGTCGCGCGGCATCGGCATGTCGCCGATGGGGACGCTCACCAAGGTCGAACTCCCGCTCGCGGTACCGCTGATCCTGGCCGGGGTGCGGACGGCGCTGGTGCTCAACGTGGGTACGGCGACGCTGGCCACGTTCGTCGGCGGCGGCGGGCTGGGCGACCTGATCACCTCGGGCATCCAGACCCAGCGGATGCCGGTGCTGGTGCTGGGGTCGGTGCTGACGGTGGTGCTGGCGCTGCTGGTGGACTGGCTGGCCTCGCTGGTCGAGGTGGCGCTGACACCGCGCGGACTGGAGGTGGGGTGAAGATGGGGCCGCGCGGCAGGCGCCGGGTGCGCGAGGCGGCACAGGGTGTTCGCGAGGCACATCGGGTGCGCGAGGCACATCGGGTGCGCGAGGCACATCGGGTGCGCGAGGCACATCGGGTGCGCGAGGCACATCGGGTGCGCGAGGCACAGGGCGTTCGCGAGGCACGGGGCGTTCGCGAGGCACGGGGCGTTCGCGAGGCACACCGGGTGGAGAGGTCGCACCAGGTGCACGGCAGGATGCGTGGGGCGCTCGCGACCACGATGGCCCTGGTCTCCGTGCTTTCCGGGTGCGGGCTGAAGAGCGGGTCGCCGATGGCGGACGAGGTACGGCCGGGATCGGTCGGCCGGGACCGGCCGCTGGAGGGCGCCTCGCTCACCGTCACCTCGAAGAACTTCAGCGAGAACATCATCCTGGGCCAGATGATCGGCCTGGTCCTCAAGGCCGCCGGTGCGGAGGTGCTGGACCGGACGAACCTGCCCGGTTCGATCAGCGCGCGCGAGGCGATCGTCAAGGGCGATGCGGACACCATGTACGAGTACACGGGCACCGGCTGGATCACCTACCTCGGCCACGCGACACCGATCCCCGACCCGGAGAACCAGTGGCGGGCGGTGCGGGACGAGGACCGGAAGAACGGTGTGACGTGGCTGCCGCAGTCCACGCTCAACAACACCTACGCGCTCGCCGTCAGCGGGAAGAACAACGCCAAGTACCACCTGCGGACGCTCTCCGACGTCGCCGCGCTGGCGAAGCGGAACCCGTCGGCGGTGACGATCTGCGTGGAGAACGAGTTCGCCTCCCGCGACGACGGACTGCCGGGCATGCAGAAGGCGTACGGGATGTCCCTCCCGGCCGGCAACATCAAGAAGATGGACGCCGGGATCATCTACACCCAGGTCTCGAAGTCCCACTCCTGCCTGCTCGGCGAGGTGTACACCACCGACGGCCGGGTCAGGGCCATGAACCTGGACGTGCTCGTGGACGACAAGCGCTTCTTCCCCAACTACAACGCCGCGCCCGTCGTCCACACCGGGACATTCCGGAAGTACCCGCAGATCGCGGAGCTCCTCGACCCGCTCACGAGGAAGCTGACGACCGCGGTCGCCCAGGAACTCAACGCCAAGGTGGACGTGGACGGGCAGGACCCGCACCAGGTGGCGAAGGACTGGCTGATCCGCGAGGGATTCATCAAGAGCGACTGACGGAAGTTGCAAAGAATCCCTTGCAAAGAAATACTTGCAAAGACTTCTTTGCAAGCTTACGGTTGCATCATGCCCGCGAGAGAAGACGGCGGCGAGCACCCCGCCGAGGAACTGAACATCCATACGGTCGATGCCCGCACCCTGCGCGCGCTCGCCCACCCACTGCGCCTGCGCCTGCTGAACGCCCTTCGGGAGTTCGGCCCCGCCACCGCCTCCGGTCTGGCGGACCGGCTCGGCGAATCCAGCGGCGCCACCAGCTACCACCTGCGCCAACTGGCCTCGTACGGCTTCGTCGAGGACGACCCGGAGCGCGGCAAGGGCCGCGAACGCTGGTGGCGCGCCGTCCACGCGGGCACCGCGTTCAACACGGGCCGGTTCATGAACCACCCGGATCCCGACGTGCGCGGCGCCATCGGCGTCGTGCTCCACGAGATCGCCAACAACCACGCCCAGGAGCTGAACACCTGGCTCGGCACGATGCACGAGTGGCCCGAGGCGTGGCAACGGGCCTGGGAGGCCAGCGACTTCAAGCTCCGTCTGACCCCCGACCTCTCCGCCGAGCTGATCGCGAAGATGCACGAGCTCATCGAGAGCTATCGGGGCCGGGTTCCGGAGGGCACCGAGGGCGCGGTCACCGTCCGCAGCCATGTGCACCTCTTCCCCCGCTCCGCCGACTGACGCCCCCACTGGACGATGGCCGCCCGGCCTCGGGGACGCCGCACCACCGGCCGGCCACCGAACACCGGAAGCCGAGCAGCAAGCAGCAAGCAGCAAGCAGCAAGCAGCAAGCAGCAAGCAGCAAGCAGCAAGCAGCAAGCAGCAAGCAGCAAGCAGCAAGCACGAACGACCTCACCGACCGGAAGGACACGCCATGCACCCTGAGGCCCATCTGTTGCTGCACCACCAGCGGTCCGCCGAACTCCGTCAGCAGGCGACGGAGTTCCTCCTCACCCCGGCCGGCCCCCGTACCGGGCTGCGCACCCGAGTGGGCTGGTTCCTCGTCGAGTCCGGGCTGCGCATCCTGCCCCGCCACTCCGGAAACCCGGGCCGCGCCTCCGGCCTGCCCGGCACGGCATGAGTGGCCGGGCGCACCGAAGTCGCGTTCCACTCGCCGCCGTACTGTCCGCCAACTCCATATCCACGGCCGGGACTTCGCTCACCCTGATCGCGGTCCCCTGGTTCGTGCTGGAGACCACGGGCAGTGCGGGACGGGCCGGTGTCGTCGCCTTCTGCGCGACCCTGCCGATCGTCGTCTCCGCGCTGATCGGAGGACCCGTCATCGACCGCGTCGGGCGCCGCCGGGTCTCCGTCGCCTCCGACCTGGTCTGCGGCCTCGCCGTCGCGGCCGTACCGCTGCTCCACCGAACCGGCCTGCTCACGTTCTGGATGCTGTGTGCGCTGATGGCGGTCAACGGGCTGCTGCACACCCCGGGCAACACGGCACGCTACGTCCTCGTGCCCGACCTGGCCGAGCACGCGGGCACCACCCTCGCCCGTGCCGCCAGCCTCTTCGACGCCGTCTCGCGCGGCGCCCGGATGGTCGGGGCGGCGCTGGCCGGCCTACTGATCGCCCTGACCGGCG
Organism: Streptomyces sp. NPDC047982; assembly: GCF_043204165.1. Lineage (NCBI taxonomy): Bacteria > Bacillati > Actinomycetota > Actinomycetes > Kitasatosporales > Streptomycetaceae > Streptomyces > Streptomyces sp. NPDC047982. The sequence continues at coordinate 98,858 of NZ_JBIDBS010000015.1, forward strand.
CGGAGACCGTACTGCTGCTGGACGCCGCCACGTTCCTGGCGTCCGCGCTGCTGGTCGCCCTCGGGGTACGAGGGGTGCGCGCGGCCGAGCCCCGCCCGACCGCGGCCCCTGTCTCGTTGCGGGCGTACCGCAGCGAACTACGCGAGGGCCTCGCCTACTTGACGGGCCATCGGCTCCTGCTCGCGATCGTGCTGACGGTCCTCTTCATGAACGGCACCGATCAGGGCTGGAACGCCGTCCTGCTGCCGGTGCACGCGTCCACGGAGCTGGGCGGCGCCCGGGACATCGGACTGCTCACCGCGTTGTTCGGCGCGGGCGGACTGACCGGGGCGCTGCTGTACGGGGCGTTCGGGCACCGCTTCTCACGGTGGGCCGTCTTCACGGTGTGCGTGGTGCTGTGCGGCGCGCCCCGGTACGCGGTCGCCGCACTGACCGGGACGACGGCGCCGCTCGCCGTGACCATGGTGTTGAGCGGCATCGCGGGCGGGGTGCTGAACCCGGTTCTGACGACCGTGATCTACGGGAGCGTGCCCGATGAACTGCGCAGCCGGGTCTCGGGGGTGCTCACGGCGGGCGGCGAACTCGCCATGCCGCTGGGCGGCCTCGCGGCGGGCCTGATGGTGGAGGGTGCCGGCGCACGGGGCGCGCTGCTCGCCATGGGCGGGGTGTATCTGCTGGCGACGCTGAGCCCGCTGGTGTTCCCGGTGTGGCGCACGATGGACGAGGCGGCGGACGCCGCCGGGCCCGGGACGGCACCGGAGCCGGAGCCGACGACGGCGCGGCAGGCCGTGAAGAAGTGACGGCCTCACCCACGAGGGACAGGGGGAGAAGGAGCGGTGTCCGGGTCCTTCGCATCCACGGCGGACGAGGCAGTGAGGGCGAATGGGGCCTGGCCTGCTCGTGCGAGGCCGAGAGCTCGGGGAACATCGCGACTGACGACAGCGCGGGAGGCGGAGGCTCCAGGCGCTGCGACGCGCTGCCCCTCGTGGGTGAGGCCAAGGAGGCAGAGGCGGCGACCGGGGTGAACGGCCGAGGTCAGCAGCTCGGGACCTTGTGCCCCCGCTCCAGCGCCCGGAGCGAGGACACCGCGTCGTTCAAGGTCGTGACCGGGATCAGCCGGAGGCCCTCGGGAAGTTCGGAGCGCGCCTCGGTGCACTCGGCCTTCGGGACGAGGAAGACGGTGGCACCGTCGCGGCGCGCCGCCTGGGTCTTCAGCGAGACCCCACCGACCGGCCCGACCTTGCCGTTCGGCTGGATCGTGCCCGTGCCCGCGATCGTGCGGCCGCCGGTGAGATCGCCTCCCGAGCCGTCGCCGTCGAGCTTGTCGACGATGCCGAGCGCGAAGAACAGACCCGCGCTGGGACCGCCCACATCGGCGAGGTGCAGCGTGACGTCGACCGAGCCCTTGGGCTTGCCCAAGTGGTTCAGGGCCGCGTCGACGGCGGAGTTCTGCGACTTCTTCATGTCTTCGAGGTTGTGCTTCTCGATCTCCTTCTCGGAGCCGCCGGTCGGGTAGACCGAGTCGCGGGGCAGGACCGCACGGTCCGTCCGGAACCAGCTGTCGATCACGTCGCCGACACCGACGTCTGCGGTGGGCGCGGTCGCGACGATCGTCGTCATCCGCAGCTCGCCGCTGGTGGTACGGGTGGGCGCGCCCTTGACGCTGATCACGGGGGTGCCGTGGTCGTCCCCGAGCACGTTCGCGGTCGTACCGGGCTGCGCCAGCGTGAACGGCAGCGGTGTGAACGCGGCCACGCCGAACAGGGCGAGGACGGGCACGGCGCACAGGGCGAGGGCACGGGGGCGCGAGAGACGAGTGAGGCGAGTGAGCACCCGCCCAATCTAACCGCCCGCACGCGGCGCGGGACGGCTCGGTGGCGTGGGCAGGTGCTCCCGGGTCCTCTCCCGCTCCTGCCTCGGCGCTATCTCAGCGCCTCCGCCACCTCCCGGGCCGCGTCCACCACCCGGGGTCCGACCCGTTCGGGTATGGCGTCCGAGAGCATGACCACGCCCACGCTGCCCTCGACGCCCGTCACCCCCACCAGCGCGGCAGCCGCCCCGCTCGCCCCTGCCTCCAGTTCGCCGTGGGTGAGGGTGAAGGCCGCCCCGCCCGTCGGCTTCTGGCGGGCGGCGAGGATCGCCCGGCCCGCGGCGCCCCGGTCCAGCGGGTGACGGAAGCCGGCCCGGTAGGCCACGTGGTAGTCGGTCCAGGTCGGTTCGACGACCGCCACCGCCAGCGCGTCGTTGCCGTCGACCAGCGTGAGGTGGGCGGTGGCCCCGATGTCCTCGGCCAGGGACCGCAGCGCGGGCAGCGCCGCCTCCCGGACGAGCGGATGCACCTGTCGGCCCAGGCGCAGCACGCCCAGGCCGACTCGGGCCCGGCCGCCGAGGTCGCGGCGCACCAGGGCGTGTTGTTCCAGGGTGGCAAGCAGACGGTAGACCACTGTTCGGTTGACGCCGAGTTTGTTGGACAACTCGGTGACGGTCAGGCCGTGGTCGGTGTCGGCGAGCAGCTTGAGGACTCTCAGTCCCCGGTCGAGCGTCTGGGAGGTCTCAGCGGTCACGACGCCCTCTCCTCTTGTGGTGAGCGGCGGCGGCTGGTTCCCACGGTTTGCGGCCACCGGTCCCGTCGGCGGCGCACGGAGAGGCCGCCTGCCTGGCCAGGACACCGGCTGCGCTCCGCGGCGGCGTTGCCACGGAGCGTTCATTTCGGGGGACAGTAGCGAGCCAGTCCGCTCAGCGGAAGACCTCGTCCAGAATCCGGGCGTCCGCCGGGAGCCGAACCGGGCACGGGAGCGTATGCGCCGGTCAGCGCGGCGGCGGCCGGAGCCGGGACGTCTACGCGCGTCCAGGTCGGCCGACGCCTCGGAACCCCTGCGTGCACGTGGAGCGAGCGGTCGTCAACTCACCGTGAACGACCGCTGTATAACTTTTCCGTTCACGAGGACTTCGCAGGCCCTGATCGCTCTGGTCGCCGGGTCTCGGACGGTGAAGTTGAGCGCGAAGCTGCCGTCGAGTCCGACGACCCGGGTGACGTAGGAGTCGGAGGTCTGCTTCCCGTCCGCGGTGCGCCCGGTCACCGAGACCGTGGCGACGGGTGCGAAGCCCCGGCCGGACACCTGGACCACCGTGCCGACGGGACCCTCGGGCGGGGAGAGCGCGAACTCCGGCCCGGACGGGACGGACCCGTCCTGGACGGTGAACGCCGCCGTCTCGGTCCGGGGATTGACGAGGACCTCCCGGACCCGGATCGCGACGGTGTCGGCGGCCTCGACGGTGAAGGTCTGCGAGAACGCCCCGTCCAGCCCGACCACCTTGGTCCGCACCGCGTCGGAGGTCTGCGACCCGTCGGCCCGCAGGCCGACGATGGACACGGTGGCGACGGGTGCGAACCCCTGTCCGAGGACGGTGACGGCGGTTCCCTTCGGGCCCGCGGACGGGGTGAGGACGACGAAGGTCGGGGCCACGGTCAGCGGGGTGAGGGCCTGCGCCCCGCCCGAGGTGATCTGGAGGGCGTACGTCGCGCGCGGGGTGGAACCGGCCACCGTCACCGTTCCGGTGAGCTTCCCCTCCCCGTCGATCCGCAGGGTCGAACCGCTGATCCGGGCGCTGTCGCAGGCGCTGCCGTCGGCGGCGCACAGTGCGGCGGAGGGTGTGGTGCCGGACGGCCAGTCGCCGCCCGACACGGAGATCGTCCCGCCCGGCTTGACCTTCGCCGCGCCCGCGGAGAGCGTCGCGGAGGCGTCGGTCACGGTGAACGGCGTGGTCAGTACGGTCGCCGGGTCGTTGCCCTCGTCGACCTGGATCGCGGCGATGCCCGGGTCGGAGACGGTGAAGTCGGCTTCGAACGTGCCGTCGGGTGTGCTCTTGGTGTAGACGGCGGTGTCGTCGAGCGTCGCCCCGTTCGCGTCCAGGCCGACGGTGTTGATCCACCGGTCCTGGTGGTAGTTGTCGCCGGTGACCCGGATGACGCTGCCGAGCGGCGCACCGCCGCGGGAGAGCGTGATGGCCCTGGGCCCGCCGGGCACGTACGCCTTGACGGTCAGGGGCGCGGTCGCCTCCTTCGTGCCGTCGCCGACCTTCACCAGGTACGAACCGTCGGGCACCGCGCCCGCGTCGGCGAGCACCGCGCTCCCGCTCAGCTCACCCAGAGCGCTGATGGCCAGCGTGCTGGAGACGAACTTGCCGGGGTCGCACCCGCCGCCGTCCGCCGCGCACAGCGACGGCACGGGGGTGGCGCCGGCAGTCCAGAGGCTGCCGGAGAGGGCGAACCCGGTGGACGGCCGGACGGCGGTGGCGGGCGCGGTCAGGGTGGCGGGAAGTCCTGCGGTGCCCTCGGCGTCCACGGTGCCGACGGACCCTCCGCCGCTGACGACCTCGCACGGGGTCTCGTACGTGGAGCCGAGCACCTTCGTGCGTGTCAGATTGCGTACGGGAGTGAAGGAGATCGGGCCCTTCGCGTCGGCGGGGATGAGGAAGTCCCCTTCGTACGGCGGTATCTCGATGGGTTTCCCGGCCGGGATGTCGAGGCTGACCTGTGGCCCGGTGACGGTAACCGTGCCGGTCGCACCGCCCGACATGGCGAGATCGATGCTGGGGGTGGTGGGCACGTCGTTCAGGCTGAGTCCGCTGGTGGCGGGGGACGGCCCCAGGGTGACCTTGGCGTGGACCCTGCCGCCGGGGTCGACGACGGCGGGCGAGAGGTCGACGCTCATCTGCTGCGGCCCGGTCGCCTCCCCCTGCCCGGCGGGCAGCGTGCAGTGGACGGTCGGTGTGACTGTGCCGGCATGGGCCTGGGGTGCGAGCGCGACGGTCCCGCCGGTCCAGACGAGGACGGTGCCCGCGGCAAGGGCGACGGCGCGGCGCAGCACCGTATCCGCGCCCTTCGGTCTTCTCGGTCTCTGTCGGACGGACATAAGACTCCTCCGTGATCGGGGCGTGGCTGGAGTTCTCTTCACACGTGGCCGGGGTGCTGTGCTCACGCGGCCGGGGTTCTGTGCTCACGCGGCCGGGGTGCTGTGCTCACGCGGCCGGGGTGCTGTGCTCACGCGGCCGGGGTGCTGTGCTCACGCGGCCGGGGTATCCGGCCATGCGGCAGGGGTCGTCCGCACGCGGCCGGTGTTCCCGGGCTCACGCGGCCGGTGTTCCCGGGCTCACGCGACCAGGGCTTCTCTCCGCAAAGGTCGGCATATGAAAGGGCGGCGCCCGCATGTGAAAGGGCGGCGCCCGATGTGAATGGGCGGGCGCCCGATGTGAATGGGCGGGCGCCCGCCCGCTCCCTCGCGATACGGAGCGGGCGGGTGCCTCCGGGGCCCTCCCCCCTGACGGGTCTCGGAGAAGAGGACGGATCTCAGAGAAGCGTGAGGGTCAGGGTGGCGCTGTAGTCCCCGGGCCGGGTGAATCCGGGCACCTTCAGCGTCAGATCGGCGTCGGCGTCGAACCGGCCGCCGGTGAACGGACGCGACCCGTCCGGGTCCATCCGGCAGAGGCTCGCCGCCCGGCTCCCGAGCGCGGCGGGCGACCCCGCCACCGGTGTCCCCACGCTGCCGTCCCGGGCCGCGCACTTCGGCGTCCACCGGACGGCGTCCGCCGGGATGGTGCCGCCGTCGGCGCTGGTGAAGCCGGTGAGGGTGGCGGTCAGGGACCAGCCGCTGTCGACACCTCGCGCGTCCTCCACCTCGACCCGGTTGAGCCGGGAGCGCTGCACGCCGCTGCCGGTGCCCAGGACCGTCGTACCGAAGTCCACGACGTCCCCGTCCTGGACCATGGACAGGGTTCCGGCCCGGACCGAGGTGGTCAGTCTCTGGTCGGCCCTGCCGCCCCCGCCGCCGTCCGTGGTGACGCTGAACGGGGCGGTCCGCACGGTCGCCGGGTCGTTGCCCTCGTCGGCCTGGACTGCGGTGATCGCGTCGGAGACCACGGTGAACTCGACGGCGAAGGTGCCGTCCGGGGCGCTCTTGACGTAGACCGCGCTGTCGTCGATCCCGGTGCCCGTCGCATCGAGGCCGACGACGTTGATCCAGCGGTCCGGGTTGTAGTTCCTGCCGCTGACCGTGATCACCGTGCCGACCGGTCCGCTGTCCCGCGAGAGCGAGATCTCCCGATTGCCGGCCGCGACGGCCTCGACGGTGAGGGAGGCGGTGGCCTCCTTCGTACCGTCGTTGACCTTCACCTCGTACCTGCCGTCCGGCACCGCCCCGGCCGGGGCGAGGGTGGCAGTACCGTGCAGCGTTCCGTAGGCGTCGATGGTGAGGTCGTTGCCGCTGAACTTCAGCGGATCGCAGCCGCCACCGCCCGCCGCGCAGAGCGACGGCACCGGCGTGCCACCCGGGGTCCATCCCGAACCACCCAGCGCCACAGGGGTGTTGGGGCGTACGGGGTCGGTGGGGGCGGTCAGGGTGGCGGGCTCGGCACCGGTGCCCTCCACCGTGACGGTGCCGACGGAACCGCCCCCGCCGACCACGTCGCACGGCGTCTCGAAGACGGAGCCGAGCACCTTGGTCTGCGTCAGCGTACGAACCGGGGCGAAGGAGACCGCGCCGGACGCGTTCGCCGGGACGAGGAAGTCGCCCTCGTAGGGCGGGAGTTCGATGGGTTTACCGGCCGGGACGTCCATCGTGAACTCGGCGCCCCGCACGGTGACCGTGCCGGTGGCCCCGCCGGACATCGCCAGGTCGAGACTGGGGATGGTGGGCACGTCCTCCAGGGCCAGTTGGCTGGTCGCGGGGGACGGGCCCAGAGTGACCTTCGCGTGCACCCTGCCGCCCGGCGCGACGACGGCGGGCGACAGTTCGACGGTCATCTCCTGCGGCCCGGTCGCCTCCCCCTGCCCGGCGGGCAGGACGCAGTGGACGGTCGGGGTGACGGTACCGGCATCCAGCCGTGCGGCTGCCGAGCCGTCGGACCCGGCGTTCCCGGCCCCGTCCCCGGCGGCGACCCCGACACCGCTCAGCAGCAGTACGAAACAGGCGGCGAGCAGCCCGGTCGCGCCGGGTCTTCGTCGTCGGATCACCAGACACCCCTCCATGGCCCGTTGATTGGGCACATTGAGGAGGGCGCATGCGGAGAAGTCAAGAGAGAAAGGAATGATCCTTGTTCGAAATGCCCGAAAGGCATTTCACGAGGATTTTTCCTGTACTGGTCGACATCTCTTGACATCTATGAAGATCATGGTTTCACTCACCCGACATGCCGGGCCCGGCAGGAACAAGCGAACAGACAGGCCGAGGGACAGGCGGATGCGCCCGGATGATCGCACCTCGCCATCCACCCGGAGCTTCCGTTCCGCCCCACGCATCCGCGAATGCGCGAACCGCGAATCCATCGATCCGCTCCTCGAGAATCCGTGATTCCGTGGTTCCACCACTCCGCGTGCCCACCATTCCGCATTTCACGGCTCCGTGATTCCGTTACTCCGCGGATCTCCGAGCCCAGTCGAGAGAGGTTCATCCCGCCATGTCGATCATTCCCGTACCGTCACCCACGTCGGGGGCGTCGAGCCGAAGAAGCGTCCGCGTCCCGCTGGTGCTGGCCGCGGCCTGTTCCGCGGCCGCCGCGCTGGCCCTGGCGCCGACGGCCCACGCCGTGACCCCGCTCACGGCGACGGCCACGTACGACTGCGGCGCCTGGGGCAGCGGCCTCGCCACCCTGACCGCCGCCGACTCGGGCACGTCCAAGACCATCAAGATCACGTCCACCTCGATCAAGATGCCGCCGGGCACCAGCGCCGACCCGAACAGCATCACGACGACGCTCAAGCTGACCAAGACCTCAGGCGGTACGAGCAGCCAGGTGCAGTTCTCGGGCAAGACCAACCCGGGCTTGAGCGGCGGCAACCCGATCACCCTGGGCCCGCTGAAGCTCACCTCCGGCACCCTGGCGGCGGGTGACACCACGAACTCCGCGGTGCTGCCCGGTCCACCGAGCGCCACCAACTGGTCCCTGCAGATCGTGACCTCATCCCCGACATCGGCCACGGTTCAGTGTGTGGCCACGGTCAACCAGTCCGCACCGTTCGTCTGGTAACCGTCCGCCCGGTGTCCATCCGTCCGGCAACCGCACCGATCCGCACGAACAACGCCGGCCCGGGGTGAGGACCACTGCCCCCGCCCCGGGCCGGCACGTCACGGGAGCCGCCTCACTCTTGCGTTTGATCCTTCAATTCATGGTCAACTCTCACGACCGTTACCAACCTCATTGATAAAGTGCCACACCACACATCGCCCACAGGGGCGACGTACGGGAATCATTGGGACTATGGGGGTAACCACCGGTGGCGTGGGACGAGTGGGAGCAGCTCAAATCCGACGCGGCAGAGAGGCGCTCGGCTCAGACGCAATTAAACCAGGTCGAACCAGGCGGCGGAGGGCCGAATCCCCAGGGCGATCTGAAGGTAAATCAGCAGGACCTGGCGGCGATCGGCAATACCGCATACCGAATGCGTGGAGATCTCGAGAAGGCCGGTAGCCACGCCCGCGCCGCTACCCAGAAGGCCGCCGGAAGCCTCAAGGCGGAGACCTTCGCGATAGGCGCAGCCCTCGATCACGTGGCCTCACGGTGGATCGACCAAGTCCGCTCCCTGCTGGACGCCTGCGCTCACATCTCGAACCATCTCGATTTCACCAAGGGCGCCCACGCCGGCGACGAGGTCTACATCAGCACGGTCATCAGCAAGATCGACACGCTCGACAAGGGCTTCGACGAGAGGCCGGGCCACTGATGGACCTCGACTCCCTGCGCTTCGCGAACTTCTCCGACCTGGACGCGGCCATCACCGACTGGGAACAAATGGTCGCAAAGCTCAAAACCCTCCAGGGTGACGCCAAGGACGACCTCAAAGCCAAGTCGGACAAAGCGAACTGGGCCGGTGAAAACGCCACCGTGACCCGCACTTTCGTGGACAAGACGGCCGGAGAATTCGCCGACGCCCACACCCAGGCCGAAACCATCACAAAGATCCTCACCGACACCCGTGGGGAGCTCGTCGGATACCGCACACAGCTCAACGACGCGATCCACCGCGGGGTGCAGAAGAACCTCACCGTCCAGGACACAGGCGAGGGATCCTTCACCGTCACCATGAACATCCACCCCGACCGGGCGGCGAAGGGCACCACGCTGCCTGAGCACACCCAGCAGGACGTCGAAGCGTTCCGGGACGAAATCCAGAACATTCTGAAGAAGGCCACGGAGAGCGACACATCGGCGGCGAAGGTACTCACCCTCATCGTCGACCAGGCCACATACGGCTTCTCCGGCGCCAGTTACTCGGACCGCGACTCCGCGGCCAAGGCGGTGGCGGAGGCGGAGAAGGCGGGGAAGATCCTCAAGAAGAACCCGCACGACGTCACGCTGACCGAGCTCAACACTCTCAACACCACCCTGGCCGCATACAAGAACGACCCACTCTTCGCCGAGCAGTTCGCCACTCAGGTGGAACCGAAGAAGGTTCTCGAGTTCTACGCCGGAGTCGCCGACCCGTACCAGGGCCTCGGGAGGGACCCGAAGTTCCTCGAACAGGCGAAGCAGCTCCAGAAGAATCTCGGCATCACACTGGGCACGGCCACGCTCTCCGACAGCGACAAGATGCAGGGCTGGGAAGAGAAGATGGTGAAGCTGGGCCCGGACCGGCTCGGCATCGACGACGCCAACGACCCGACGGGCTTCGGCGTCATGAGCAACCTCATGCGCTTCGGCGACTACGACGACCAGTTCCTCAACGACTACGGCGACAAACTCATCGCCTACGACAAGGAACGCAACGTCAAGGACATGAGTCCCTGGATCAACAACTGGAATCAGGGAGACCTCAACTTCTACGGCAAGAACGACCGCGGCCGGGACCCGATGACCGGCTTCCTGGAAGCCCTGGGCCACAACCCCGACGCCTCGACCCAGTTCTTCGCACAGCCTGACGGGGCGGGGGCGACGGTCGACAAGGAAGACGAGGTGAACGCTCACCTCAAGTACCTGACCAAGGACCGCATCTGGCTCCCGGACGCCACCTTCGAGGGCGACAACAAGGTCATCGCCGGCCATGACTCGCTCGGTCACGCTCTGGAAGCGGCCACCACCGGATACGCGTACGACGCCGACCCGATGTCCGGCAAGGACCCGATGGTCCCCGGCAGCAGAGACCACCGGACGGCTGCGACGGCAGGCGTCATGGAGCAGGTGGCGTTCCTGTACGGGAGCGAGGACGGCCCCAAAATGCTGCACGAGCAGTCACAACTGGCGGACAGCCTGGGGAAGATGGGCGCGGCGTACATCGACGACATCGACTACAGCCTGTCGGGAATCGGGGATCACGGGAAGGACAGCGAATCCTTCCCCGCCAAGTACCAAGGACGGGCGAACTTCGGCGAGCAGGGAGCCATCAACTTCCTCAGCGTGCTCGGGCAGGACGAGACCTCGCACGGTGTCGTCACGGCGGCGCAGCACCTCTACACGCTGAGTGCTCTGGACGCCAACCCGGCCACGAGTGAGGAGAACATCAACCGCGCCAAGGACGCGCTCACGACGGGCGCGGAGGCACGCGGCATCCTGGACCACTCACGCGTGCAGCAGGCGGAGACCACGTACAAGGACGACGCCGAGCAGGCCAATAAGTCTCTCGGCCGGTCCGGGGACTGGGTCAAACTGGGCGCCGGCGTGGTGGTGGGAGGCGGAATCGCGGCGATCCCGCTGCCCGGCTCCACCGCCGCGGCCCTGGTGGTCGCCCCCGTGGCGGCGGACAAGGTCGGCGACATGGTGAATACATTCATCGGCCACGAGGTCGACAAGAGCATCGACAAATCCGAGCAGGACGCCACGGAGAAGTCGCAGATGACCAGTGAGCAGTTCTACGGAAAGGGCGCCAACGATCTGGGCAAGGCCTATGACGCCTACATCGACAGCAACCCGAAATGGAACCAGAGTGGCGATCCTCAGAACTGGACGAGGGACATCGAGAGCAGCTACCTCAACACCGGTTCGGCTCAGGACGACTATCGCGGCCGGGCCCCGTACAAGGACTGACCGGACGACCGAACACGCACAAGGCGGAAAATCAGTGAGGAAAGCACTGCGCTGGGCCATGTCCGGAGCTCTGGTGCTGGCCGCGGCCACCGGGTGCAGCGACGGGAGCGACAAGGAGCCGGACGGACTCTCCGCGTCCCAGGTCTGCGACGGAACGCTGACTGCATCGGCAGCGACCACACTCGAACGGATCGGCGAAACTGACCGGTTCACTGAACTCACCGGCACCAATGACATAGGGGACCCAAACAAGTTTTCCGTGAAATTGGCCGCGAAGCGTCTCCATGAGGAACGGGGCCGGCGGAGCGAGTGCAGCCTGTACAAGGTCGGCAATGACAGCGGGTATCCGTTGATGACGATCGACTTCGAGCCGGTGGCGAAGCACCCGGACCCGGACAAGGCTGCTAAGAACATGGAAAGGGACGAGACCGTCTTCCCCCTCGGCCTGTTCGCATATACAGCAGCGGACAACGGCGCGTACCTGTATTTCTCTTGCCCCACTGAGGGGCCCGAGGGGAACACGCCGTATGTAAAGGCAGAAATGTACTCCTCGAAGGCGCAGATGAACGCCGACAGCACCGGCAAGGACCGGATGACGATCCTCAACGCCGTGTCCCGAAGCCTGGCTAAGGAACTGGGCTGCGCCGCCCAGGCGAAGCTGCCGGCGAAGGTACCCGACGCCCTGGCCACCGACTGACAGCCCGGCCCCCGGTGCACAGGCGGATCGCTCCGCCCCCGCACCGGGGGCCATAGGCGCCGGCTCACCTCAGACGTCCCCGTCCTGGACCATGGACAGGGTTCCGGCCCGGACCGAGGTGGTCAGTCTCTGGTCGGCGCTGCCGCCCCCGCCGCCGTCCGTGGTGACGGCGAACGGGGCGGTCCGCACGGTCGCCGGGTCGTTGCCCTCGTCGGCCTGGACGGCGGTGATCGCGTCGGAGACCACGGTGTACCTGACCAAGGACCGCATCTGGCTCCCGGACGCCACCTTCGAGGGCGACAACAAGGTCATCGCCGGCCATGACTCGCTCGGTCACGCTCTGGAAGCGGCCACCACCGGATACGCGTACGACGCCGACCCGATGTCCGACAAGGACCCGGCGGTCCCCGGCAGCAGAGACCACTGGACGGCTGCGACGGCAGGCGTCATGGAGCAGGTGGCGTTCCTGTACGGGAGCGAGGACGGCCCCAAAATGCTGCACGAGCAGTCACAACTGGCTGACAGCCTGGGGAAGATGGGCGCCGCGTACATCGACGACATCGACTACAGCCTGTCGGGTGTCGGAGACTCCGTGAAGGACGATGGGGCCTTCCCCGCCGGACATGTGAGAGGCAGGAAGTCATGAAGGCGACACTTCGCTGGGCCGCGTGCGCGGTTATCGTTGCCACCGGGGCCACTGCGTGCAGCGACGACGAGACCGGGACCGAACAGCCGGAGGTACTTTCCGCATCCCAGGTCTGCGACGGATCCCTGGGGCTCTCGGGCGCGGCCGCCCTGAAGCGCGTCAGCACGACAGACCGCTTCACGGAACTCGACGGCACCAATGAGATCGGGGATCCGAATGCGTTCTCCCTGCCGCTCGCCGCGAAGCGTCTGCATGACGATCTGAGTGACCGGAACCAGTGCCAGCCGTACAAGGCCGACAACGGCAGCGACTTCCCCGTGCTCCGCATCGACTTCGAGGCGAGGGCGAGCCACTCGGATCCGAAAAAGGTGGCCGCGGAAGGCGCGGACGACCTGGTCGTCTACCCGCTCGGGGAATTCGCGGTCACGCACGAGGACGGCGGCGCCACTCTGGTCTTCTCGTGCTCCACGAAGGGAGGAGGGGAAAGCACGCCCTATGTGAGGGCGAACCTCACGGTGACGAGGGGGCAGATCGCGCCCGACAGTAAGGAGAAGGACCAGATGACCATCCTCAACGGTGTGTCCCGCGCCCTGGCCGACGAACTGGGCTGCGCCGCCCAGGCGAAGCTGCCGGCGAAGGTACCCGACGCCCTGGCCACCGACTGACAGCCCGGCCCCGGTGCACAGGCGGATCGCTCCGCCCCCGCACCGGGGGCCATAGGTGCTGGCTCACCTCAGACGTCCCCGTCCTGGACCATGGAGAGGGTTCCGGCCCGGACCGAGGTCGTCAGTCTCTGGTCGGCGCTGCCGCCCCCGCCGCCGTCCGTGGTGACGGCGAACGGGGCGGTCCGCACGGTCGCCGGGTCGTTGCCCTCGTCGGCCTGGACGGCGGTGATCGCGTCGGAGACCTGGGTCAAACTGGGCGCCGGCGTGGTGGTGGGAGGCGGAATCGCGGCGATCCCGCTGCCCGGCTCCACCGCCGCGGCCCTGGTGGTCGCCCCCGTGGCGGCGGACAAGGTCGGTGACATGGTGAATACATTCATCGGCCACGAGGTCGACAAGAGCATCGACAAATCCGAGCAGGACGCCACGGAGAAGTCGCAGATGACCAGTCAGAAGTTCTACCAAAAGGGCGCCGAAGAACTCGGCGCGATCTACACCACCTACGGCGAAAAGAATCCCAAGTGGGAAAACAGCGAAGATTCAGAATGGGCAAGGGACATCGAGAGCAGCTACATCAACACCGGTTCGAATCAGAACGATTTTCGGGGGCGTGCCCCGTACAAGGACTGACTAGCGGCGCGGCAAAAGTCAGCTACGCACATATCGGAGCGCCCATGAAGGCAACAACGTGCTCGGCTGCATTCGTGACTCTCGTCATCATTGGGGTGACCGCATGCAGCAACGACCGCGGTGAGGACGGGAAGCCTGAGGTGCTCTCGGCCTCCCAGGTCTGCGACGGTACGCTGGACAAGGCGGCTGCGACCGCGCTAAAGAGACTCGGTGGCACAAACCGCTTCACCGAACTCCAGGGGACCAAACCGTCCGGGACACCGTATAAATTCTCGTTGGAACTTGCAGCGAAGACTGTTCACGAAATGCGGACCGAGAAGAACGCCTGCGTTATCTACAAAGCCGACGGCAAGAACGATTTCCCGCTTCTTGACATCAACTTCCAGGCACGGAAAGACCATCCCGACTTCGCCAAACAGGCTAAGGCGGGCGATTCGGGTGAAATGTTCTTCCCGCTCGGCCTGTTCGCGTCCGCGCAGGGCGAGAACGGCACCTCGCTCTACTTCGCATGCCCCACGGAGGGGCCCGACGGAAAGACACCCTATGTGAGGGCGGAAATGTATTCCGGACGGGGCCAGGTGAATCCCGACGGAAAGGGACGCATGACCGTGCTCAATGCCGTGTCCCGCGCCCTGGCCAAGGAACTCGGCTGCGCCGACCAGGCGAAGCTGCCGGCGAAGGTACCCGACGCCCTGGCCGCCATCGGCTGACAGCCCGGCCCCCGGTGCACAGGCGGATCGCTCCGCCCCCGCACCGGGGGCCATAGGCGTCGGCTCACCTCATCCGGGTGGCCCACTCCTGGACCTTCTTGATCCGCTGCTGGATCTGCCCGGCCGTGGCCTCCGCACTCGGCGGCCCACCGCACACCCGCCGCAGCTCGGTGTGGATCACCCCGTGCGGCTTGCCGCTCTGGTGCGTGTACGCCGACACCATCGTGTTGAGCTGCTTGCGCAGCCCCAGCAACTGCTTGTGCGTGACCACCGGCCGCGCCTCGGCCGGCTTCTCCAGCAGATCCGCCTCCGCGGCCGGCCTCTGTCGGCTGTGCGCGATCTGCCGGGACTGCCGCTTCTGGAGCAGCAACTGCACCTGGTCCGGTTCCAGCAGCCCCGGGATCCCCAGGTAGTCCTGCTCCTCCTCGCTGCCGGGGTGCGCCTGCATCCCGAACTCGGCACCGTCGTAGAGCACCCGGTCGAAGACCGCGTCCGATTCGAGGGCCTCGAAGGGCAGCTGGTCCTCGGTCTCCTCGTCCTCCGCCCGCTCGGCGTCGGCGAGGAGCTTGTCCTCCTCCGCGAACGGGTTCTCCTCGTCACTGCCCTTCTTGGGCTTGTCGAGGACGTGGTCGCGTTCGACCTCCATCTCGTTCGCGAAGTCGAGCAGCATCGGAATGGTCGGCAGGAAGACCGAGGCGGTCTCGCCGCGCCTGCGCGAACGCACGAAACGCCCGACGGCCTGGGCGAAGAAGAGCGGCGTGGAGATGGTGGTGGCGTACACGCCCACGGCCAGGCGCGGCACGTCGACGCCCTCCGACACCATGCGGACCGCGACCATCCAGCGCGAGCCGTCCGCGCTGAACTGGTCGATCTTCTTCGACGCGGCCTTCTCGTCGGACAGGACCACGGTGGGCGTCTCGCCCGTGACCTTCTTCAGGAGCTTGGCGTACTCGCGCGCCGAGTCCTGGTCGGTGGCGATGACCAGCCCGCCCGCGTCCGGGATGCCCTTGCGCACCTCGGTCAGCCGCTTGTCGGCGGCGGCCAGCACATTGGGGATCCAGTCGCCGGTGGGCGAGAGGGCGGTGCGCCACGCCTGCCCGATGGCGTCCTTGGTCATCGGCTCGCCCAGCCGGGCGGCGATCTCGTCACCGGCCTTGGTGCGCCAGCGCATGTTGCCGCTGTAACTGAGGAAGATCACCGGCCGGACGACCCCGTCGGCGAGCGCGTTGCCGTAGCCGTACGTGTAGTCGGCCGAGGAGCGCCGGATGCCGTCGTTGCCCTCCTCGTACTCGACGAAGGGGATCGGGTTGGTGTCGGACCGGAACGGCGTACCGGTGAGCGCGAGCCGCCGCGTCGCCGGGTCGAACGCCTCCAGGCATGCCTCGCCCCAGGACTTCGAGTCACCGGCGTGGTGGATCTCGTCGAGGATCACGAGGGTCTTGCGCTGCTCGCAGCGGTTGCGGTGCAGCATGGGGCGGACGCCGACACCCGCGTAGGTGACCGCGACCCCGTCGTACTCCTTGCTCAGCGGGCCCGCGCTGTAGTCCGGGTCGAGCTTGATGCCCACCCGGCCCGCTGCCTCGGCCCACTGCTTCTTCAGGTGCTCGGTCGGCGCGACGACGGTGACCTGCTGCACGACGTGGTGGTGCAGCAGCCATGACGCGAGGGTCAGCGCGAAGGTGGTCTTCCCCGCGCCGGGGGTGGCGACCGCGAGGAAGTCGCGCGGCTGTTCCTGGATGTACTTCTCCATGGCGCCCTGCTGCCAGGCTCGCAGCTTCCCGGCCGTGCCCCAGGGGGCGCGGCCGGGAAAGGCGGGTGAGAGGTGGTGGGAGGCGGTAGTAGTCACGGTCTCCGGTTCGGGTCTCTCGGGTACGTGGGTGCTGTCCGTACGGGCCGGGACGGACCCGCAGGCGATACGACAACCGGGCCACCCTACCGGTGGGCGGGGCCGGATCCCGTACGCACGAGCGGTGGTCCGGCCCGGTCGAGACTCTCTTCACAGACCGGTGCCACGCGGCGGCCTACGCGGCGAAACCCGGGAGCCGTTCCGCGATCCTGGGCATGTCGAGGACGCCCTGACACACGTCCAGTACGAACTTCTCTGCCTCGTCGACATCGAAGTCCGCGCTCAGCCGATGCCCGTTGAGGTGCAGAAAGACCCAGGTCGCGTACCAGGCGATGCGCTTGTTGCCATCGACGAGAGCGTGGTTTCGCGCCAGGGACTCCATGAGGGCCGCGGCCTTCTGCCAGACATCCGGATAGGCATCCTGACCGAACACGCTCGACTGCGGGCGCGCCAGTGCCGAGTCGAGCAGCCCGTAGTCACGCACCTCGGCTGCCCCGAGCCGCTCGGCGAGACCAAGCAGTTCGGGAAGCGTCAAGTACTTCATCAGGCGAGCCTCCGGTTGAGCTCCTCACTCACCTTCAGCACGTGGTCCGCCGCCTCGTTGAAAAGGCGTGCGTGTTCGTTTATGGCGGTGATCACCGCGTCATGGGCGAACGACTGCATGCTTCGCCCCTCCGCCTCCGCGCGCTCGCGCAGTGCGTTCAGCTCTTCCTCGGTGAACCGCAGATTGAGACCAGCCATGCACGGATGGTACCGCGTGGTACCACGCGACACTATGGCTTCGCCCGCACTCGCGCCGCCACCCACGCCCCCACCAGCGCCACCCCCGCCATCGGCAGGAAGACCGCCGCGAACGCCCCCGGGTGCGAGCCGGAGCCGCCCGCCTCCACCGCCTCGTGCACGGCCCCCACCGTCCCGCCGCCGAGCGACGCGAAGGCGGCCCCGCCCGCGGCGAGCAGCAGGACGTTCGACAACCCGTCGGAGATCTGGAGAGCGGCGGAGTTCGCGCCGGCCTCCTCAGGCGCCGACAGCTTCAGCAGCAGCACGCTCGTCGACGCGATCACCATGCCCATGCCGAAGCAGCCGAAGGCCCAGGCGACGGCCACGGTCCAGACCGGAACGGTGTCGATCAGCACCGACGGCGCGGCGGCGATCGCGGCGGCGACCAGCACCATGCCGCCCACCATCAGCCGCTCCCGGTACGGCTCCAGGCGCGGCCGGGACTGCACGTACGAACCGAGCGCCCAGGTCCCGCCCCCGGCCGCGAGCGAGAGCCCGGCCATCGTGGGACTCAGCCCGCGCTGGGTCACCAGCATCAGCGGTACGAACGACTCGGCGGCGATGAACGAACCGGCCGCCACCCCGCGCAGCAGCACCACCGACGGCAACCCGCGCGCCGCCCGGCCGGTCCCCGGCGGCAGCAGCCCGCGCACGGCGGGCACGAGCAGGGCGAAGCCCGCGGCGGCCGGCAGCAGCGCGAACCAGTTCCGCTGCTGCCCGGCGTACTGGAGCAGCCCGGCACCCAGCGAGATGCCGAGCGCGAGCAGGATGCGGCGCCGGTCGTACGGTTCGGCGCCCGCCGAGGGGTCGGGCGGCCCCGAGGCCCGGCGCCGGATCGCGGGCAGCGCGAGCGCCAGCGGGAAGACCACCAGTACGGGGATGCCGATGAAGACCCACCGCCACCCCAGGTGCTCCGTCACCGTGCCGGAGGCGAGCGGCCCGACGACGGACGGGATCACCCAGCTCGCCGCGAACGCCGCCATGATCGACGGCCGCAGCCGCTCCGGATAGGCCCGGCTGATCACCACGTACAACGCTACGATCACCAGCCCGCCGCCGAGCCCCTGCACGGCGCGCCCCGCGACGAACAGCCACATGGTCCCGGCGGTCCCGGACAGCAGCAGCCCCACCCCGAAGGCACTGATCCCGGCGGCGAGCGGCCCCAGCGGCCCCCGTCGGTCCGCCCACTGCCCGGACAGCACCATCGCGAACAGGCTGGTCGTGAAGTACGCGGAGAACGCGAACGCGTACAGCGGGATGCCGTTCAGCTCCCGCGCGGCCACCGGCATCGCGGTCCCCACGGCGGTCGCCTCGAAGGCGATCAGGAACACGACGGAGACGATGCCGACACTGAGCGCCCGGTACGACCGCCCGAGCACCCCGCCGGTCTCGTCGATCACTGCGGCGGGCAGGGGCGGTATGGGCGCGCCGTCGGCGGTGCCGGTCTCGGCGTCTCGGGGTTCCAGGGCACTCATGCGCCCAAGAGTAAGGGGCGTACCCCCTGGTGGGGCCTGTCGAGAGGCGGTCCCTCGCTCGGCCGTTGGTCGTAGGACCGGAACGCCGTTCCCCACACCACATGGCGGTCGTGTTGCGCCCGGTGGCGGTCGTATGGCATCCCGGCCCGCCCCCTTGAGCCGCCCCGTCCCGCCGCCCCTACGGTCGAACCACGACGAGAAACACACGGCCGTGTGCCCGAGTGGTTCAGGGGCTGGACTGCAACTCGAGTTACACCGGTTCGAATCCGGTCACGGCGTCCGAGCGGGGGAACCCGCGGACGCCCCGTCCGATGCGCGTGCGACCCCGATTTTGCGCGCGGGAAGGCATGCAAATGCATGCATTGGTGTGCACCATTTCCGATCAACCCGGCATGAATCCACTCGGCCCCGACGCATGAGCGGCTACGTACAAAACGCAAGGTCGCGCGCCCAACACATCGTCGGACCTGCCCGCCCCCTCGCTCTCAGCCGACGCCGATGGCGCTGCGGAACTCGTCCATCGTCATCGTCTGCCCGTCCGGCGGCATGGATATGGTCATCTTCGCCCCGAAGTCCGTGTACATGGTGCTGCTGACCCTCCCGTCCCGCGCCGCCTCCTGCTTCAGCAGATAGTCAGGGGATTCGGCACTGACGAAATAGACATCCTCCCCGAGACCCGCCGACACCTGGACGGCCAGCGCCTTCTTGCCGTCGACAGTCGCATCCTTGTCCGGAGCGAACTGCCCCTCCGAGGAGATGGCGAAGTAGAAGGAGCAGTCCTGGCCGGTGTCACTGCTGATGTACCTGTCAGCGAGGCGATCCGGAACGGTGATCTGCTGGCCCTTCTGTGCCAGCATCGCGGCGAAGAGGCGTGTGCTGGTGTAACTCGTACCGTCCTTGCAGTACATGCGTCCCCCCTCCGTCTCCGGCGTGCCACCGACCTCCATGCGATATCCCTGTTTCGGGTCCCAGAACGTCTTCTGGGTCGCACCCACGAAGGCGGTGGTCGTGCCCGTGGCAGTGAACGACGTCTCGCGCATGGTCTTGTTGACCGCGTCGATGCGCGCTGAAGCCGACGACTTCGAGCCGCCGGACGCGGAATCGGATCCCTTGCCGCAGCCCACCACGGCACTGGCGAGCATCACCACCGCGGCAAGGCTGCGGAGGACCGGCTTGACAGGCCGTGCGAGCACGAAATTTCCTTTCGGGGACGGCGGCGATGGGCTCGCACACCCTCTCACAGGGCGTCAGACCAGCGTCGGCCAGGCATCGGCACCAGGGGGCGCAGGCGCCGAGCACCCCATGCCTGACTGCCTGCGCCTCAAGCCCCGTGGCTCGAGGCTTGTGCAGGCCGACCGGGTACCGCAGGCTCAACCACCGCTACGAGCACCGCCCGAGCCATAGCCCGGACGCTGACGCAACGGTATTGGGCTCTCAGACACACCCCTGCTTCTTGACTGCGGCTGGCACGTATCCGTCGAGGAATTCCTTCAGCGCCTTGTGACGATCGGCGACGTTCTCGGGCACCGGATCGGTCTCGGCGAGTTCGACGAGTACGGCATACTTCCGCGCGGCCTGCTTCCCCGTGCACTGCGTCACCGAAAGCGCAAAGCGGTCCAGGACGCGCTCACCCCGGTAACGCGCCCCGTCCTTGCCCCCCGCGTCCTTGCCCAATCTGAGATACCAGTCCGCTTTCGCGAAGGGGTCGGCGTCGGCGTCCAGCACGTCCCCCAGCACGGACAGCGCGGGCCGCCCGTCGACGGTGAGCGCACAGCGGGGACTGCCGGCCACCGACCGGCCGCTCATGACGGCCGATGACAATGGCGAAGACTCGACTTCCGGCCCGCTCTCTCCCACAGCGTCCCCTCCCCCGTTTGGCAACAGCCGATCACTGCTCAGATGTTCACCTTAGTCAACCCCCATGACAGTGTGCACCTCCGGGTTGCATCTGCAACCCGGATCACGTCAACGGTGCGGGGATCAGGAGTTGGGGGACGCCACCGCCGACTGGGGCCTGACCGGGAGGCGGTTGACGGGGCGGCCGGTGGCGGCCCTCACCGCTGCGGCGACGGCGGCGGGAGAGGTCACGACGGGAACCGCGGAGGCCGGTTTGGCGCCGAACGGGGCGACCACGTCGCGTTCTTCGAGGATTTTGACGATGCGAATGTCGGGCACGTCCAGGGCGGTCGGGAGCGCGTAGCCGGTGAGGTCGGGGTGGCGGATCACACCGCGGGTGGTGCGGAGGTTCTCGGTGAGGGCCGCGCCGATGCCCTGGGTGACGCCCGCCTCGATGCGGGCGGCCAGTTGGGACGGGTTGAGGATCCGGCCGACGTCCTGGGCAACCGCCATCTCGACCACGCGTACGGAGCCGATTTCGACGTCGACGTCCACCACGGCGCGGATCGCGCAGAAGGCAAGGCCGACGAAGGCGTCGCCCTGGCCCGACTCGTCCAGGGGCTCGGTCGGGTGGGGGCGGCACTGGGCGGTGGCCCAGAGTTCCTTGCCGTCCATGGCCTCGGTGACCGTCGTCGACAGCACGCCGTCGTAGGACGTGATCTTGCCGTCGTTGATCTGCAGCAGTTCCGTGGACATGCCGAACTTGTGGGCCAGCGGCTGGAGAAGCTGCGTACGGACCATCTTGGCGGCGCGTTCCACCGCTCCGGCCGAGACCCAGGTGTGGCGGCCGTGCGTGGCGGGGCCGGCCGGGGGCTGGTCGGTGTCGACGGGCGCGACGTGGACCTCCTCGACACCCAGGGTCTCCTGGACCACCTGGCGGGCCAGGGTGGAGAAGCCCTGGCCCGTCTCGACTGCGGCGCAGATGACCGTGGCGACGCCGTCGTGCACCCTGACCGTGGCCGTGGAGACCTCGTCGGCGCCCTCCGCGCCGAGCATGTGGACCATGCCGAGCGCGTAGCCGACGCCCCGTCGCACCGCGCCGGGTTCGCCCGCGCCCTCCGGGCCGCCGGGGAGCAGCCAGTCGGCCTCCGGGGTGTCCTTGGGGAGAGCGGGGAGTGGGAAGTCCCGTACGGCTTCGAGGAGTTCGGTCACCGGGGCGGGGCAGGTCACCGTCTGGCCGGTGGGCAGGATGTCGCCGGTGGCCAGGGCGTTGCGCAGGCGCAGTTCGGCCGGGTCGATGCCGAGCTTGGCGGCCAGCTTGTCCATCTGGCCCTCATACGCCGCGCACACCTGCATCGCGCCCTCGCCCCGCACGTGTCCGGACGGCGGGTTGTTCGTGCGGACCGCCCAGCCCTCGATGAAGGCGTGCGGTACGACGTACGGGCCGCAGGCGAACGCGACCGCCGCGGCCAGCGATTCGGACGAGGCGTCGGCGTACGCGCCCGCGTCGAGCAGGATCTGCGCCTCGACCTTCACCAGCCGGCCCTCGGTGTCCGCGTGGTGGCGGTAGCGCAGAAGGGTGGGGTGGCGGTGGGCGTGGCCGAGGAAGGACTCCTCGCGGGTGGCGGCCAGTTTGACCGGGCAGCCGGTACGCAACGCGAGGAGGCCCAGGGGCAGTTGGAACCCGGGGTCCTCCCGGTCGCCGGTCGCGCCGGGCACGCCGGTGACGACGATCTTCACCCGGTCCGGTTCGAGGCCGAAGCAGGCGGCGGCGAGATCGCGGTCGGTGTGCGGGTCGGTGGAGGCGGTGTAGATCTCCACGCCGCCGTCGGGGCGGGGCACGGCCAGTCCGGCCTCGGCGCCGATCGGAGCCGGGTCCTGGCGGCCGATGCGGTACAGACCCTCGACGATGACGTCCCCGGTGGCCTCCGGGTCGCCGTAGCACAGCGGGATGTGGCGGATCAGGTTGCCGTCGGGGTGCAGCGGTTCGGCGGCGAACGCCTGCTCCGGGTCGGTGACCGGGTCGAGGACCTCGTACTCGACGGCGATGGCCGCGGCGGCGAGGCGGGCCGTGTCGGGGTGGTCGGCGGCGACCGCGGCGATCGGTTCGCCGTGGTGGCGCACCAAGTCGGAGGCGAAGACCGGACGGTCGA
Organism: Streptomyces sp. NPDC047982; assembly: GCF_043204165.1. Taxonomy (NCBI): domain Bacteria; kingdom Bacillati; phylum Actinomycetota; class Actinomycetes; order Kitasatosporales; family Streptomycetaceae; genus Streptomyces; species Streptomyces sp. NPDC047982. Next base: position 121,309 of record NZ_JBIDBS010000015.1, read on the forward strand.
CGACCTTGCGTCCGTACGTGCCCTCCCCCGGTACGTCCGCGTGGGTGACGACGGCCCGTACCCCCGGCATCCGTGCGGCGCCCGAGGTGTCGATGGACAGGATGCGGGCGTGCGGGTGTGGGGAGCGGAGGACGGCCGCCCACAGCAGGCCCTCGGCCCAGAGGTCGGCGGCGTACGGGAAGGTGCCCTCGGTCTTCGCGCGCGCGTCGGTGGGCATGAGGGAGACGCCGAGGCCGAGCGCGGCCGGCTCGGTGTCGGTCCCCTCGGCCTGCGGGGTGGCGATCCGTGTGCTGGTCGCGGTGGCCGCGGTGGCCGCGTCGTTGCTCACGCCATGCCTCCGTCCTGCGGGAGCGGCTGGGCACCGGCGGCGCCGGTGGCCGCCTGGTGCGGGATGTGGGGCTCGTCGGACTCCGGGGACGGGGAGTCCGGCGGAGCGGGGGCGGCGTGCGCTTCGCGGCCCGCGATGACCTCGCTCACGGCGTCGAGGACGCCGCGGTAGCCGGAGCAGCGGCAGAGATTGCCGCTGAGCGCCTGGCGCGTCTCCAGTTCGCTGGGGGCGTGGTTGCCCTCCAGCAGGTCGTGGATGGTCATCGCGATGCCCGGGATGCAGAAACCGCACTGGACCGCACCGCACTTGGCGAGGGCGCGCTGGACGTCGGACGGTTCGCCGTCCACGGCCAGGCCCTCGACCGTACGGACTTCGCTGCCGGCCGTGGTGGCCGCGGGGACCAGACAGGACGCGACCAGGCGCCCGTCCACCTGGACGTTGCAGGCGCCGCACTCGCCCTGCGAGCAGCCGTCCTTGGCGCCCGCGAGGCCGAGGCGCTCACGGAGTACGTAGAGCAGCGATTCGCCGATCCAGGCGTCGGTGACGGGACGGTCGGCGCCGTTCACGTGCAGGACGTAGGAGACGGCGGGGTGCTCGTCGGGGACGCCCAGGGGCTGCGGGTCGGCCTGTTCCGAGTCGGCCGGATCGGAGTCGACCTGCCCGGAGTCGGCGGGCTCCGAGCCGGTGGGCCCGGGGTCGGCCTGCTCGGAGTCGGCGGATCGGGTGGCCGTGGGCCGCGATTCGACAGAGTGCGATTCGGACGGCTGCGGGCCGGTCGGCTCCGGGTCGGCGGGCTGGGGGTTGGTGGGCCCGGCGTCGGCGGGGTGCGGGTGCGGCTCGGCGGAGTCCGCCCCGGTCGACGCGTTCGCCTCGGCGGGCCGGGGCTCCGCGGGCAGTACGTCCGGAGACGAAATCGCCGGCGGGGTGTCGTCCGGCGACGTGCTCGGTGACGTCGCGTCCGGTGATGTGGTGTCTGGTGACGTCGTGTCGGTGGGCGCGCTGGACACCGTGTCCGGCAGCGGAGGGGCGGCCTCCACTACGCGCCCGGCGACCGCACCGGCTTCGGTCACGACTTCGGTCACGACTTCGGTCACGGCGCTGTCGTCGGGGGCCGGGGGCTGCGCGAGGTGCGCTTCGGGGACGGGTACGTCCCCGGAAGCGGGACCGGGAACGGGGACGGGATCGGGGACGGGAACGGGAACGGGGACGGGATCGGGAACGGGGACGGGATCGGGATCGGGGACGGGGGCGTCCGCGGTGACAGGACCGGGGCCGGGGCCGTCCTCGGCGGGCGTCTCCGGGGCGGCCTCGGGGATCCGGGAGTGGTCCTCGTACGCCACGGGCGCTGCTTCGGGGTGTGCTTCGGTCGGCTCCGTCGCGGATGCGGCGACGCTTTCCGGTGTCCGTTCCGGTTCGACGACTGCGCCGGGCCCGGGGGCAGGCACGGGCTCGGGCGCGTGCACAGGCCCTGTGGCGGGCCTGCCGACGGGCTCGCGTTCGACCTGGGGCTCGGTCCGGGGTTCGGGCTGGTGCGGGGCGTGGGTCTCGGCCTCGGCCTCGGACACGGGCGCAGGTCCGGGCTCGGGCTCCGGCACCGGGTGCTGAGCCGCCCACGGCGCGGGCGCGCCGCCAGGCAGCGTGGCCGGCGGAGTCCGGTCCCCGTACCACTGGGAGGCGAGTGCCGAGGCGGCGAACTCGCCCGACTCCTCCGGAAGATCGCCCTCGGCGACCGGAATCGTCCACTGACCGGTGTGCCCGGAGCCGCCGTTATGACCGCTGTGGTCTGTGTGGCCTCTGTGGTCTGCGTGGCTGCCGAGGCCGGACTGAACACCGGGGCCGGGCTGACCGATCTGACCGGAGTGCTCGGCGTGGTGAGGCGTGTGGTCGGTGTAGCCAGTGTGGTTGGTTTGAGCGCTGTGGTCCGCGTGAGTTGCCGGGTCGCCGTGCCCCGCCGGGGCCGCTTGTGCACCCTGGCCGGCAGACTCGCCGTACCCGTCGTATCCGTCGTATCCGGTGTAACCGTCATAGCCGGACAGGTCCGTGTGACCAGTGCGATCGACGTGACCGGTGTACTCACTGGGCTCGACGTTGCCACCGTGCGCGGCATGCCCACCGTGCTCGGCGGACTCGGCGTCAGCGGCCTCGTGGAAGTTCCACTGGCCCGTCGCGGCCGGGGTCTCCTCGTACTGCGTCTGCTGCGGGTATCCGTATCCGTACGACGCCTGCTGCTGGTTCGGGTCCGGCCAGTGCACCGCGTCCGGCGCCGTCGGCGGGGCGGGCTGCTGCGCACCCGCGGCCGGGGCCTGCTCCTGGCGGCTCTGCGGCTGCGCGACCCAGTTCTGCGTGGTCGCGGGGTCGAACCCGGCCGCAGGGGTCAACGGCACGATCATCGGCGGTACGTAGCCGTGGCCGGGCGCGGCCAGCGGGATGTTCGCCAGGTCCTCCGGCGACAGGTGGACGAAGGCGGTCGCATCGGTGTCGAACTCGCCGCCCTGCGGCGTCGGCTGCCAGCCCCCGTGCTGCGACGGCGGCCGGGGCTGCTCCCCCTGCCCGTACTGCTCGTACTGCTCGTGCTGCTTGTTGCGTTCCTCGTTGCTCACGACAGTGCCCTCCCCAGCGCGCGCCGGGCCAGTGCGGCGACGGTACGCCGCAGATGCAGTACGGCGGGGGGCAGCGGTGGTGCTTCTCCCCCCTCGACGGGCGGTGCCTGGTCGGGGACGCAGGCGGCGGCGACGTACTCGCCGAAGGCGGCCAGCGCCTCGGGCGCCAGGCCCCGTGCACCGTCCCAGTCGATCAGTGAGGCGATCCAGTGCTCGGCCTCCAGCGGGCGCAGCGGCATCGGCGCGATGGCGCCGACGGCGCAACGGACCCCGCGCCGGGCCGGGTCGAGGACTATCGCGACGGAAGCGGTGGCACGGCCGGGGCCCGTGCGGCCGGTGGCCTTCAGGAAGACCTGGGGGGCGTGCAGCAGCGGTACGCGGACGAAGCCGATCAGCTCGGCCGGTTCGAGCGTGTCGCGGCCGGCCAGCAGGTGCGAGACCGGGATCTCCCGGCGGACGCCGTTCGGGCCCGCGATGACGAGGTCGGCCTCCAGGGCGGCGAGGACCGGGAGGGAGTCGCCGGTGGGCGCGGCGGAGGCGATGTTGCCGCCGAGCGTTCCGGCGTTGCGGATCTGGGGCGGGCCCGCGGCGCGCGCGGCGGCGGCCAGGGCGGGGATGAGGGCGGCGAAGTCCGGCCGTCCCATGCGCGCGTGGGTGAGCCCCGCACCGAGCAGGGCGTGGCCGTCCTGGTAGTGCCAGCCGCGCAACTCGCTGATGCGGCCGAGGCCGACCAGCCCCGAGGGACGCAACAGCCCCTGGTTGACGGCCGACATCAGGTCTGTTCCGCCTGCCACAGGAACGGCGGCGGGCATGGCGCCGAGTGCCGCCACGGCCTCGTCGAGCGAGGCCGGCAGCGTCACGGACTGCGTCGCCTGCGGTGCGTGCGTGGTCAACCCAGCTGCCCCTTCCCGGTGTCCCGGCTGTCCGGCTTGTATCGCCGTACGGTACGTGCTCGAAGCCTGGACGTGGCAACTCTGGCACATCTTCCGACCGGTCCGACGCGAGGGTCCACGAAGGGCGTATCCGTCCATGAGCAGGGGGAATGATCCTGATTCGCTCCGCTTCGGCATGGCGGAGGAATTGCCACTGTTCGGCGAATCCCGTACGGGCCGCCCCATGTGCCGCCCCTGCCCTACGAGTCGTCCCGTATCCCCGTCCTTCCCGTACGAGTCGTCCCGCCCTCGGGGGCCGGGTGTTGCCCGCGCACGGTACGGGGTGCGCGCCGGGCGGAACACTCCGCGGGCGGGCGCACGACGTGGAACGCTTCCGGCTGCCGCGCTTCTTCGGACCGGGCGTGACGGCCCGAGGCAGGGCGAAGGACCGGGCCGGGAGGGGCCGAAGAGGCAGCGGACCGGACTCGGGGCCGACGCCTTGCGCGCTCCCCGTTACCCCGCGGCCGGGATCACACGTTCGGGGCCGGTCCCTCCAAGGCGCGTCCGAGCACGCCCGGACGGTGGCCGGTAGTCGACACCCAGCGCGTCGAGTCGGGCACAGTGCGCGGCCATGCGCCGCTCGAAGGCGGCGAAGTCCCGGTCGGCGGAGGCGGGCAGGCGACCTCGGCGAACGCGGCGAGGCGCGGGAAGACCTGGCAGTCGACACGGGCCCGGCTCTGCATAACCTCGGTCCAGACGTTGGCCTGGGCGCAGACGTTGGCCTGGGTGCCGAGGACGTGGCGGGCCGCCTCCTCGGAGAGGCCCGGGGGGGCGGGTTCGAAGCGGTGGACGTCCTCCAGGGTGCGGACGAATCCGACGGGTATCGGCTCGTCGGGGCCGCCGTCCTGACGGTGCTCCAGGTAGACGAGCTGTTCCGGACACATCACGACGTCGTGGCCGGCCTCGACGGAGGTGCCCCCTCCTCCGTAGCCGCGCCAGGACGAGACGACGGCGCCCGCCGGGAGACCCCCTTCGAGGATCTCGTCCCATCCGATGAGACGGCGTCCGCGCGCGGCGAGCCAGGGATCGAAGTGCCCAGTCGGTAGCCCTCGGGCTCCAGGGCGGGGTCGAGTCCCGGCCGGATCGTGCACGGGGTCGCATACGAAGAAGGCCGGCACGGAAACGGTCATCACCCATACGCAACGCGCGTTTCGCCTTGCACAACTGGCAGGAGAGCAGGTGCGCCCCTCCGGTGCCGACATGTGGTCTCAACCACTCCGTGCCCCAGGGACGCAGCCCGTGCAACACAACACACGCAGACCACGCCATGCTCATGGGATCGAGCAATGCGCGCACATCACCTGATGAACGCGGACCGTGCGACAGGTGAGCGTCGGCAGCGCGACGCGGGGCCCGCTTCCCCGCGTCTCAACGCAACGCAAAGGGCCCCCGGGACACGCGCCGACGCGCGCCCCGGGGACCCGAAGCTCTGGCGCCCGAACGTTTCCGGACGGTCCAGATGAATATTCGAACGGCCCCGGAGAATTCCGAACTACTCCGAACGATGCGTAAACCGCTCGAACCGTACATGGACCGCTCGAACCGTACGCGGACTGCTCAAACCGTACGCGGACCACTTACCGTCTGCGGACTACTTCTTGTCCTTGCCGCCCTTGTCCTTGCCGCCACCGGCGCCCATGGACTCGTAGATCTCCTTGCACAGGGGGCAGACCGGGTACTTCTTGGGGTCGCGCCCCGGTACCCAGACCTTGCCGCACAGTGCGACCACGGGGGTGCCCTCCAGGGCACTCGCCATGATCTTGTCCTTCTGGACGTAATGGGCGAAGCGCTCGTGGTCGCCGTCGCCGTTCGACACCTGCGGCGTCGGCTCTACGAGGGTGCCCGTACCTGCCCCGCGCTCGGGCTCAAGAGTGCTCATAGAGGCCAAGGGTACTGAAAGCCCGGGACTTCAGTTCAGCGAAGGGTCGTCGGGATACGTGGCGATCATGGCCAATTCGCTGCGCTGGCGGCGCAGGACCGCTCGCCAGAGGTGCTCCGGGCGCGGTGAGGAGACGTCTCCGGGCTCGGACTCGACGACGTACCAGGCGCCGCCGGTCAGTTCCTTCTCCAGCTGCCCCGGGCCCCAGCCGGCGTATCCGGCAAAGATCCGTAGCGAGCCGAGGGCGGCGGCCAGCAGCTCCGGCGGCGCCTCCAGGTCGACCAGGCCGATCGCCCCGTACACCCGGCGCCAGCCGAGCGGTCCCTCGTCGCCGGGGATGACGGCCACGCCGAGCGCGGAGTCGAGCGAGACCGGGCCGCCCTGGAAGACGACGCCCGGTTCGCCGGTCAGTCCGGCCCAGGACGTGAGGATGTCGCCGACGCCCACCGGGGTCGGCCGGTTCAGGACCACGCCGAGCGAGCCCTCCTCGTCGTGGTCGAGGAGCAGCACCACGGCACGGTCGAAATTCGGATCCGCGAGCGCGGGTGTGGCCACGAGCAGTCGCCCTGTGAGCGAGGACACCTCGGTCATGGCAGAAATGATCCCGCATCTCGGCCCTCCGCGGGGCCCGCCGGGCCCTCCGGTCGCTGACACGGCTCCCGCACGCAGCTCAGGCGCACGGATGCACGAGGAGCGCGCGGGCGGGCGGGCACGGCGGGTCGAACGGCGAGCGCGACGGAGCGGACCGGAAAGCTTAGCGGACGGTAACCCTCCGCAAGAGTGGAGAAACAGAGCGTGTTGTGGCGAGTTCATGACGTCCGCGCAGCCCGGGTTCCCTGCGGGAAGGGGGACGATGGGCCATTACCCTTTCGTTTGGCCCCTGCCCGACCACTCCGGAACGCGAGATCCATGACCGGCACAGACGATGTCCTGCTTGTCCACGGCGGAACCCCGCTGGAGGGCGAGATCCGCGTCAGAGGCGCCAAGAACCTGGTGCCGAAGGCGATGGTCGCCGCGCTGCTCGGCAGCGGGCCCAGCAGACTGCGCAACGTGCCCGACATCCGCGACGTGCGGGTGGTGCGGGGGCTGTTGCAACTGCACGGTGTGACGGTGCGCCCGGGTGACGAGCCGGGGGAGCTGGTCCTGGACCCGACCCATGTGGAGAGCGCCAACGTCGCCGACATCGACGCCCACGCGGGTTCCTCGCGCATCCCGATCCTCTTCTGCGGCCCCCTCCTGCACCGGCTCGGCCACGCGTTCATCCCCGGGCTCGGCGGGTGCGACATCGGCGGCCGGCCGATCGACTTCCACTTCGACGTGCTGCGGCGGTTCGGCGCGACCATCGAGAAGCGCGCGGACGGCCAGTACCTGGAGGCCCCGCAGCGGCTGCGCGGCACAAAGATCCGGCTGCCGTACCCGTCGGTGGGCTCCACCGAGCAGGTGCTGCTGACGGCGGTGCTCGCCGAGGGCGTCACCGAACTGTCCAACGCGGCGGTCGAGCCGGAGATCGAGGACCTCATCTGCGTGCTGCAGAAGATGGGCGCGATCATCTCGATGGACACCGACCGGACGATCCGGATCACCGGTGTCGACCGTCTGGACGGTTACACGCACCGCGCGATCCCGGACCGCCTGGAGGCGGCCTCCTGGGCGTCCGCGGCGCTGGCCACCGAGGGCAACATCTACGTGCGGGGCGCACAGCAGCGCTCGATGATGACGTTCCTGAACACCTTCCGCAAGGTGGGTGGCGCGTTCGAGATCGACGACGAGGGCATCCGCTTCTGGCACCCCGGCGGCGCGCTGAACGCCATCGCCCTGGAGACGGACGTGCACCCCGGCTTCCAGACCGACTGGCAGCAGCCGCTGGTCGTGGCCCTGACGCAGGCGTCGGGCCTGTCCATCGTCCACGAGACGGTGTACGAGTCGCGGCTCGGCTTCACCTCCGCGCTCAACCAGATGGGCGCGCACATCCAGCTCTACCGCGAGTGCCTGGGCGGCTCGGACTGCCGCTTCGGCCAGCGCAACTTCCTGCACTCGGCGGTCGTGTCCGGGCCCACGAAGCTGCAGGGCTCGGATCTGGTCATCCCCGACCTGCGCGGAGGCTTCTCGTACCTGATCGCGGCACTCGCGGCCCAGGGCACCTCGCGGGTGCACGGCATCGACCTGATCAACCGCGGCTACGAGAACTTCATGGAGAAGCTGGAGAAGCTGGGCGCGAACGTGGAGTTGCCGGGCGGGGCACTGGTCTGAGTCACAGCGGTCCGGTCCGGGCCACGGCAGTCCGGCCATGCGGTCCGGCCATGGCCCCGGGCACGTCCCGGGGCGGTGTCGGGACGGGTCCGGGGCCGGTGGCGAGCCGGTGCCGGGCCAGGTCCGTGTGCGGCCGACGGCTGCTGAGGGGGTTCGGGGCGCTGCCCCGGGCCCCTGAGGCGTTCAGGGACCCCGTCCGGCTTTCACGGACCCCCGTCCGGCCTCACGGACCCCCGTCCGGCCTCACTGCCCCCCCGTCCGGCCTTCACGGACCTCTTTTTTCGGACGGCGTCCGGCGTCCGGCGTTTCATGGCCCGCCGCAGGATCCGTCCGGTCGTCCATGGCCGGTGCGGGGCCTCCTGAGGGTTCTTCGTGGCCGGCGGGGCCTCGTCGGCGTTCATGGAGCCGGTCAGCGGCCCCGTTCACGTACGCCGTTCACGGGCCCCGGTCGGGCGTCCGGCATAGAGGGTGGGAGCCTTCCGATGCCCGGTGGGATCGCGCGGTGGGAGCAGTTCGGCGTCCCGCCGAAGGTATGCCGGGTTGCCGCGTCTCGCGGCCCCGGCTGGAGCCTCTCGGCCCGGCCCAGGCGGTGTGCGTACCGCCCCGGACGAGCCATGGAAGGGCCCGGACAGACGAAGGAGAGGCCGCAAGGGCCCTCTCGGGCCGGTAACACGGAAGGGCGGTCACCCTTGGCCGGGTGCCCGCCCTTCGTCGCGTCATGGGGGCTTACTTGCCCTTGGCGGCTTCCTTGAGCTTGGAGCCCGCGGAGACCTTCACGCTGTAACCGGCCGGGATGTTGATCGGGTCGCCGGTCTGCGGGTTACGAGCGGTGCGAGCGGCACGGTGGGTGCGCTCGAAGGTCAGAAAGCCGGGGATGGTGACCTTCTCGTCGCCCTTGGCGACGACCTCACCGACGGTCTCGGCGAGCGCGGCCAGCACGGCGTCGGCGTCCTTGCGGGTCACCTCGGCACGGTCGGCCAGGGCGGCCACCAGCTCACTGCGGTTCATGTTGTTACTCCCGTGTTCTTCTTGCCTGTGAGGCGTGAGATCGAAGCCGATGCTGCCAGGGCCCTCGGACAGTCCCCGGACCCGGGTCTTTCGTCAGACCCTCGCGCCCGATTACGCATCCTGCCCCCACCTGCGGCGGGAAAGCCAATCCGGCACCCTCCGGAGTCACACGAAAAGCACCACTTCCTCGCCGTGGTGACGTTCCGTCGATGCCGCGGAAGCAGTCCGCAGCGGGTGCGGGGCTGTGCGGGACGCGCCGCCCGCCCACCCTAAAGGGGCGTTTGTGGCGCCGCGACCCGCGACGCGCCGTAGGCCGGTCCGACCTGGGTCACATCGACGTGGGGCCCGTCACAGCGCCTCCGGCGGCCTTCGCCGCGTCCCGGACGGCGCCGGCGACCGCGCCCGCGACCTTGTCGTTGAAGACCGACGGGATGATGTAGTTCGCGTTCACCTCGTCCTCGGCGACGACGTCGGCGAGTGCGCGGGCCGCCGCGAGCATCATGTCCGTGTTGACTGCGCGGGACTGGGCGTCGAGCAGGCCGCGGAAGACGCCCGGGAAGACCAGCACGTTGTTGATCTGGTTCGGGAAGTCGGAACGACCGGTGGCGACAACTGCGGCCGTCTGACGGGCGATTGCCGGGTCCACCTCGGGGTCCGGGTTCGCGAGCGCGAACACGACCGCACCGTCGGCCATGGCCGCGATGTCGGAGCCGTCCAGGACGTTCGGGGCGGAGACGCCGATGAAGACGTCGGCGCCGACGACGGCCTCCTTGAGGGTGCCGGTGACGGACTCGGGGTTGGTGTTGTCCGCGATCCAGCGCAGCGGGGAGTCGGCGGCGGCGGAGACCAGGTCCTCGCGGCCCTCGTGCACCACGCCGTGGATGTCGGCGACGACGGCATGCTTGACGCCCGCGGCGATGAGGAGCTTGAGGATGGCCGTGCCGGCCGCTCCGGCGCCGGACATGACGACCCGGACGTCCCCGATTCCCTTGTCCACCACGCGAAGCGCGTTGGTCAGCGCGGCCAGCACCACGATGGCGGTGCCGTGCTGGTCGTCGTGGAACACCGGGATGTCCAGGGCCTCGCGCAGGCGTGCCTCGATCTCGAAGCAGCGGGGTGCGGAGATGTCCTCCAGGTTGATGCCCGCGAAGCCGGGCGCGATCGCCTTGACGATCTCGACGATGGCGTCGGTGTCCTGGGTGTCCAGGCAGATCGGCCAGGCGTCGATGCCGGCGAACCGCTTGAAGAGGGCCGCCTTTCCCTCCATCACGGGCAGCGCGGCCTTCGGCCCGATGTTGCCGAGGCCCAGCACCGCGGAGCCGTCCGTCACAACTGCGACGGAATTGCGCTTGATGGTGAGGCGGCGCGCGTCCTCGGGGTTCTCGGCGATCGCCATGCAGACACGGGCCACGCCCGGGGTGTAGATCATCGAGAGGTCGTCGCGGTTGCGGATGGGGTGCTTGGACGCCATCTCGATCTTGCCGCCGAGGTGCATCAGGAACGTACGGTCGGAGACCTTGCCCAGGACGACGCCCTCGATGCCGCGCAGATTCTCGACGATCTCGTCGGCGTGCGCGGTGGAGGTGGCGGCGATGGTGACGTCGATCCGCAGCTTCTCGTGGCCGGACGCGGTCACGTCGAGGCCGGTGACCGAACCGCCGGAGGACTCGACGGCCGTGGTGAGCTGGGAGACGGAAGTGCCGCTCGCGGGCACCTCCAGCCTGACCGTCATCGAGTACGAGACGCTGGGCGCCGTTGCCATGGCCGAGTCCTTCGCTTTCCTTAGCTTCATTGCCGCGCGGCCGGGGCGCTCGCCTCGGACGTGCTTTCCGATCGTCGCACCTACCGACCAGTAGCCGGTAATGACTGCCACATCTCGAAAACCGGTTTCCACCCTACGAGATGTCATGGGCTCGACGGACAGGTGCGGGACGTCCGACGCATTCGGCCGGTGCGTCCGATGCGCCCGGCCGGTACGCACGGGACGAACCGGATCGAGCGCGTGCCGCCCTCGTGAACCAGAACAGACCCGCGCCACCAGGAGGTGACGCGGGTCTGTCATCTGCTTGAACGGCACCGACCCGCCATGCTCGCCTCGCGGCAAGTGGTCGCTCGAAGCGACGAAGGTTGGGCCCGGGGGCTTGGATCGAGCCGGTGCCGCACACCAGGCTAACAAACACCCGAGAAAAGCGATTCCCGGAACCCTGTCCGAATTCCGGTCCGGATTCGAAAGCTGGGCCGGACCCGGACCGGACCCGGTCCAGGGCCTTCCGTCGCCTCGTCCGGTCGAGCACCCGGCCCGGGACACCGCTGGTCCCGCACCCGGCCGGGGCGGACCGCCACCGGCACCGTGACCAGGGCCGGGCACGCCGTCGGTCCCGGTCACGCCGTCAGTCCGCACGCGCCGTCAGTCCCGCAGCAGGTCCGGGATCCCGTCCTCGTCGGGCAGGTCCCGCTCGCCCGAGACCACCGTGAGCTGCTGCGTGGCGCGCGTCAGCGCCACGTACAGCACGCGCAGGCCGGCCGGGGACTCGTCGGCGATCTCCGCGGGCGAGACGACCACCGTGGCGTCGTACTCCAGGCCCTTCGCCTCCAGGCTGCCCAGCGCCACCACCCGCTCACCGAGGCCGGCGAGCCAGTCGCGGGCCTGCGCCCGGCGGTTCATCGCGACGACCACGCCGACCGTTCCGTCGACCTCGGCCAGCAGCCGACGCGCCTCCTCACGCACCGAGGCGGCCAGGTCGCCGTCCCGTACGGCCGTGAAGCGCGGCTTCACGCCGGTGGAGCGGACCGCGGTCGGTGACTCGGTCCCGGGCATCGCCAGCGCGAGGACCTTGGCCGCCAGTTCGGCGATCTCCGCCGGGTTCCGGTAGTTGACCGTGAGGGTGAAGTGACGGCGCGGGCGGGTGCCGAGCGCCTCGTCGCGCGCCTGCGCGGCCTCGTCCGGGTCGGACCAGGAGGACTGGGCCGGGTCTCCGACGATCGTCCAGGTGGCGTGCCGGCCGCGGCGACCGACCATGCGCCACTGCATGGGTGTCAGGTCCTGCGCCTCGTCGACGATGACGTGGGCGTACTCCGTGCGCTCCGCGGCCAGCCGCTCGGCCCGCTCGCGCTGGGTCTCCTCGCGCTGCGGCATCAGCTCCTCCAGGCCGGTGAGCTGGTCCAGCGGGTCGAGTTCGCGCTTCTTCCTCGGCCGGTGCGGGGTGCCGAGCAGCGTCTGGAGCTCGTCGAGCATCGCCACGTCGTGCACGGAGAGCGGGCCGTTGCCGTCCTGGTCGAGCCGCTTCAGGGAACGGGCCAGGCGGCGTGCCTCGCCCTGGTTGAGGACCCGCCGCGACCAGCGGCCGAGCCGCTTCTCGTCGGCCATGGCGGCGAGCACCCCGCGCGGGGTGAGCTCGGGCCACCAGGCGTCCAGGAACGCGATGAAGGGGGTCTCCGTGGAGATGTCCTCGTCGAAGGAGGAACGCAGTTCTGCGGCGAGTTCGGGGTCGGTGTAGCGGCCACGGCCGGACGACTTGTTCCACAGGGCGTCCAGAAGCATCCGGCGGGCGCGGGGGCGCAGAAGGTTGACCGGAGCGGTGCCGCCGAGCACCGACTGCCGGATGCGGCGCAGTTCGGCGGCGTCCAGCTCGATACGAGCGCCGAACGCGACGACCCGCAGCCGGGTCGGAGTGGCCGGGGGCACAACGGCCGGGGCGATCGGCCCGACCGCATCGGCAGCACCAGTCGTCGTGCCGGTCGTCTCGGTCCGGCCGGTCACGTCGGTCACGTCGGTCGCGTCGCCGAAGGAGAGCTGGCCGCCGTCGCGGCACTTCGCCCCGCCCGGGTCACCGGGCCGTTCCAGCGCGCCGCGCGCGGCCTTGCGCAGCACCTGGAGCATCCGGGAGGAGCCCTTGATCCGGGCGACGGCGGGTTCGTCGTAGACGGTCGCGCCGTCGGGGCCCGCCGCCTCGTCGGAGAGCGAGCCGACCGCGCGGATCGCGACCTGCCCCTCCTCGCCCAGCGAGGGCAGCACGCCTTCGGTGTAGGCGACGAGGAGCGGGGTCGGCGAGACGACGAGGATGCCGCCCGCGTAGCGCCGACGGTCCTGGTAGAGGAGGTACGCGGCGCGGTGCAGGGCGACGGCGGTCTTGCCGGTGCCGGGGCCGCCGGACACCTCGGTGACGGAGGCGGCGGGGGCCCGGATCACGAGGTCCTGCTCGGCCTGGATGGAGGAGACGATGTCCCGCATGGTGTGGCTGCGCGCCTGGCCGAGCGCCGCCATCAGGGCGCCGTCACCGATGACGGGCAGCCGCTGTCCGCCGAGGTACGCGGACAGTTCGGGACGCATCAGGTCGTCCTCGACGCCGAGGACCCGCCGGCCCTTGGAACGGATGACCCGGCGGCGCACCACCCGGCCCGGGTCCTTGGGTGTCGACCGGTAGAAGGGCGCGGCGGCCGGGGCACGCCAGTCGATGACCAGGGGCGCGTATTCGGAATCGAGGACTCCGATCCGGCCGATGTGCAGCGTCTCCGCGATGTCGGCGGACTTGTCCTCGCGCACGGCGTCGTCGGCCGGCTCGACCGAGGTGTACGCGCCGTCGGGGCCCCGTTCGCCGTCCTTGCCGAGCAGCAGATCGATGCGTCCGAAGAGGAAGTCCTCGAACTCGCTGTTCAGCCGGTTGAGGTGGATCCCGGCCCGGAACACCTGGGCGTCGCGCTCGGCGAGTGCTCCGGGGGTGCCGACCTGGCCCCGCTTGGCGGCGTCGTCCATGAGGAACTCCGCCTCGTGGATCTTCTCCTCGAGGCGACGGTAGACACGGTCGAGATGTTCTTGCTCGACACCGATCTCCCGGTCCCGCAATGAATCGACAGCGGCATCCTGCGCGGCCACCGAGGCCCCCTTCTGACGTGCATCGGGCAGCCGTCAACCATATGCGAAGGGGGGCCGCCGCGCATCTGCCATGCCGGAGAAGGGCGTGACGGGCTCCCTTCCTCTTTCGTCCCACCCCCTCGTCCCACCGCGCCGCCGCCTCGCCCTCGGCGCCTTTGCGCCGTGCGTCCGCTCCGCCTCGGCGGGGCGGACACCTCCGCTGTCCGTTTTCCGCCGTCATGCCGGATCGGCGTCCGTGGCCACCGTGACAGCCGTGACCGCCGCAGTCGCTGCGGTCGCCGCCCGGCGCCGGTGACGGGCCAGTCGTTCCCGGTTCCCACACGCCTCGCTGGAGCACCAGCGGCGCCGGTACCCGCGCGAGGTGTCCAGATAGAGCCGTCGGCAGTTGTCGGCCTCGCAGCGACGCAGCCCGGCCCGCGCCACCGGGTCGGTCAGGAGGTCCACGGCGTCGCGGGCCACGGCGGCCAGCAGCGCCCCGCACTCGGGGTCGCCGCTCAGCGTCCGTATCAGCGTGCCGCCCCTGCCCCGCACGGCCCGGAAGCCCGGCGGGGGCGCCGCGGCGAGCGCGTTGACCCGCTCCAGGGCGTCGAGGGCTTCCTCGGACCCGCGGCCTTCGCCGAGTTCGGCCGTCAGCAGCCGGTCGACGCCGGTCCTCAACTGCCGGAAGCGCACCACCCAGTTGTCGTCCACGGCACCGAGGTGGGTGCCGCTCGGTACGAGTCCGGTGGCGAGCAGCCAGTCGGCGAGCCGCTCGGGACCGTCGAGCAGTTCGCACGTCCCGGAGGTGCCGGTCCCCGTCGCCACCAGGTCCAGGCAGGGACGGCCGAAGCCGAACCGCCAGTCGTACCCGCTCCTACTGTTGCCATGCACATGTCACCGCCTCGGGGTCTTTGCCGGAGGTCTCCCCCAGAGTGCCCCTCGGCCGACCGGCCCGGAACCCCTGAAGCCGTTGGGGGGCCGGCGCGGCCAGGCCCGTTACGGTCTCCGGGTGACCGACGAACGCCGCACCACGGCTCTCGGGGCCGGCGCGCTCCCACGCCGTCCCGCCCCCCGAGGTCGGCGCTCAGCCGGTCGGCGGGTCGTCGTGCAGGATCCGCTGGAACAGCCGGTGGTCGCGCCATTCGCCGTCGATGTGCAGAAAGCGCGGAGCCACCCCGTACTCCTCGAAGCCGCACTTGGCGAGCACCCGCTGGGACGCCACGTTGTACAGAAGCGTCCCGGCCGAGACCCGGTGCAGCCGCAGGTCGTCCCTGGCCATTTCGCAGATGCGGCGCACGGCGGCCGTGGCCAGCCCCCGTCCCGCGTACTCGACGTCGACCCAGTAGCCGAGCGTGCCGCTGCGGAACGGTCCGAGCACGATGCCGTTGAGGTTGAACGCGCCCACCGCGCGGTCCTGTTCGTCCGCGAGCACCCACGACATCGACCGCCCCGCGTCCTGCTCCGCGAGCGTCTGGGACAGCCGCTCCCGCTGCCCGCGCTCGGTGTAGAAGACCTCGGGCCGCAGGGGCTCCCAGGGCCGCAAATACGCGCGGCTGCGGGTCAGCGCCTCGGCGAGGGACGCGGCGTCGGCCATGGTGACGGGGCGGAGTCGTACCTCCGCGTCGAGCTGATACGAGTCGCTGATCACCCCTTCAGGTTGCCCCCGTGCCGCCGAGCGGCCCCCGGCCCGCACGGGCCTCACCGCGCCCGCCTCCTCACTCCTCCTCACTCCTCCTCACTCGCCTCGTGCCGCGCTCTCGCCAGGTCCACCAGCCGGTCGAACGTGCGGTTCAGCTCCGCCCGCCGGGCCTCCTTGTACCCCTCCGTGGGCTCCAGATCGTCGATGGTCCGCTCCCACACCTCCATGAACGTCCTCTTCCACGCCTCGGCCACAGCCGGCTCCGGCACCACCGCACCGACATACCCCTGATCCGCGATCAGGCACAGCAGATCGATGTCGCACGGCACGACCACTCCCCCGTAGTCGTCGGGTTCCAGACCCACCGGATCGCCCGCCATCGCCTCCTGGATCTCCGAGACGAGGCGCCCGGTGATCTCCGCCAGATGGTCCGCCGCCGTGTCGCTCTGGAAATTCCCGCTGCCCCAGGTGCCCATGGTTCTCCCCTTCACCGGTCGTCGCGCACGTGTGCCGCACTGTCTCCAGGTTCTACCGCACGGCACTGACAACAGCGGCCGGACCAGGTGCCCTTGCGCACCGTCACTCCCCTGTCCCGGCTGCCCTGTCCCGCCTGCCGCCGTCCCGACCGCCTCCCTCCGCCACACGTCAGCACCAGCGCGGCGCCACCTGCGCCGGCGTCGGTCCGCCTCCCTCAGCCGCACGTCAACATCAGCGCGGCATCGGCCTCCGGCAGCCAGCTCCCGTCCGGCCGCACCAACCAGCCCTCCTCGGCCCCCAGCCGGGCCGCGGCCTCGCGCAGGGCGTCGAGGCCCGGATGGCGCAGGCCCCTGGGCCACACCATCAACAGCGGGGAGACCGGTACGGGCCGGACCAGCGGACGCACCACGGTGCCCGGCATCGGAGGGAAGCCGACGACGCACAGCACCGGGTGCCGCGACTTCGCCATGACCCGCTGGAACTCGGCCACGCCGACCGCGAGCGGAGCCGGAGGCGCCAGTTCGATGCCCCACTCCGCGAAGAGCAGCCGGGCGAGGTCCGTCCACTCCCTCGTACGCGGATTTCCGTCGCCCGCGTAGACGGTCTCGCCCGCCAGGTCGCCCAGGGCGACGGCCTCCCGCCCGGCGAGCGGGTGATCGGCGGGCAGCAGAACGGCCATCGGCTCGTACCGCACCGACTGGACGCCGAGCCGCGCCCGCACCGCAGGGTCGAGTCCGGCGGCGCGGCCGAAGGACACGTCGAGCCGCCCGGCGAGGATCTCCGTCGCGGCCCAGGTGAGTCCGCTCTCGAAACGCGCCATCAGCTCGCACGCCGGGGCCAGTTCGCGTGCGCGGGCGAGTACGCGGGCGGCCGTCATGCCGTCGGTGTTGAGGTCGACGAAGAGCGGCCGGTCCGCGGCGTCCCCGAAGGCGGCGGCGAGGTCGGCGTGCGCCTCCAGCACCCGCCGGGCATACGGAAGGAGCCGTTCCCCGTGGGCGGTGAGGACGACCTGCCGGGTGGTGCGTACGAAGAGTTCCGTGCCCAGTTCGCGTTCCAGTCGGCGGATGTCCCGACTCAGCGCCTGCTGGGCGATGTAGAGGCGGGCGGCGGCACGTGTGAAGTGCAGGTCCTCGGCCACGGCGACGAAGGCGCGGAGCAGCCGGGGGGCGATGTCGGCGCGGTGCGGCACCGAAGCGTCCGGATCGGTGCAGGAGACCACGCCGAAAATTTACAACGCAGATGCGTTAATCGGTACCAAGAAGGTGTTGGACCCCAGGGGCCCTACGCCCCGAGGGTTGCCCCATGCCGTACGAGAGAAATCCGCCCGCCAACCCCGCCTTCGCCCTCTCCGGGGACTTTCTGGTCATCGCCCACCGCACCGGTGCCCCCGCCCGCCCGACACCCGTCAACCCGTACTTCCGGCTCCTCGCCACCCCTGGCGCCCGCGCGTTCACGGTGGGCAACCTCGTCGCCCGGCTCCCCATGGGCATGTTCAGCGTCAGCGCGGTGATCATGATCGCCGGATCGCGCGGCTCGTATGCCCTGGCCGGTGCCGTCACCGCGGCCGGCCTCGCCGCGACGGCGGTGGTCGCACCCTGGACGGCCCGGCTCGTCGACCGGTACGGGCAGGCCAGGGTGGCCGTGCCCGCCACCGCGATCGCCGTGCTCGGATCGCTGGCTCTGCTGCTCTGTGTCCACTACGACGCCCCGGACTGGACGCTCTTCGCCTGCTACGCCGCGACCGCCACCACCCCCAACACCGGCGGGATGTCCCGGGCCCGCTGGGCCCATCTGCACCGGGGCGACCCGACCACCCTGCACACCGCGAACTCCTTCGAACAGGCGGCGGACGAACTCTGCTTCATGCTCGGCCCGGCCCTCGCCGCCCTGCTGTGCGGGGTGCTCTTCCCGGAGGCCGGGACGCTTGTCGGGGCGATCCTGCTGATGACCGGCGTACTGATCTTCGCCGCCCAGCGCGCCACGGAACCACCGGTGGCGCCCCGTACCCACGCGTGTTCCCCGCTCCGCGCCTCCGGCATGCCCGCCCTGCTCGCCGCCTTCCTCGCCACCGGAGCGGTCTTCGGTGCGATGGAGGTCGTCACGATCGCCCACGCCGGCGGCGCGATCCTGGCCCTCCAGGCGGCCGGCTCGTGCGTGGCGGGGCTGTGGTACGGATCGCTGCGCCCGGCCCCGGACATCAGACGGCGGCTGCTGGGCTGCCTGGCGGGGATGACGGCGCTGATGTCGCTGCCGCTGCTGGCCGTCTCCTCGACCGATTCGCTGCTCGCCCTCGCGGGCGCGCTGCTGCTGGCCGGCGCGGCAACGGCCCCGACGATGGTCACCGGCATGACACTGGTCCAACGCCTCACCCCCGAGGCCCAGTTGAACGAGGGCATGACCCTGGCCGTGACCGCGCTGCTGGGCGGAATCGCCGCAGGTTCGGCGACCGGCGGCTGGATGGTGGAACACGCGGGACAGGTGACGGGCTACGCCGTGCCGGTGTGCGCGGCAGGGCTGGCACTCGTCGTCGCGGCGGCCGGGGTCCGCGTCCCAGGAACCGGCGTACCGGCACGGCGCCTGGAATGACCGGACCGGGACGCACGCGGGCACCAGAGCGCACGGTCCTGAACGCGCGGCCCCGGCGCGCACAAGCCGGGCCGCGTGAGCACAGGGACGTCCGGACGGACACCCGGACGCACGAACGAGGACCCCGCTGCCATTGGGCAACGGGGTCCTCGTTCACATGGGAATTGTGGAGATGGCGGGAATCGAACCCGCGTCCAACGGTGCGGAATCAGGGCTTCTCCGTGTGCAGTTCGCTGCGCTTTTCTCGGCCCCGGAGATCACGCGAACAAGTCTCCGACGGGCTCAGTCACTGTTTGATTTCCTTCCAGGCCCCGTGACCGGGTCTAGAAGTTTAGATCCCTCGATGATGCCAGGATCCGGGTCGGGATCAACCCCGGGCTGACACTTCGCACGTCGCTACTTAGGCAGCGAGGGCGAAGGAATCGCGCTTGGTGTTGGCGATTATTGGTTGCGACATATGGTTTACGAGATCATTGCCGCTTCCTCGACACGCTTCCCCTGCTTCGACAGCCGCTGTCGAAACCGATCATCCCCATGTTGTGTTTTCAATGCGTGCACCCGCTGTGAGGTGCGATGCCATCGTACGTGACCAACGCGCGACGATGCCAGCCTATTCCCGCAGCCCCGGCCGTACGCCCTCCGCCGTACCCTTCCGCCGGACCGCCTCGGCTCAGCGGGTGGTGCCGCGCTGGCGCCGTCGCGCCGCCGCGATCGCGCGGTTGGTCTCCCGCAGGTCCTGCTTCTCGCGCAGGGTCTGCCGCTTGTCGTACTCCTTCTTGCCCTTGGCGAGCGCGATCTCGACCTTGACCCGGCTGTCCTTGAAGTACAGCGCGAGCGGCACGATGGTGTGGCCCGTCTCGCTCGACTTCGACTCCAGCTTGTCGATCTCGGCCCGGTGCATCAGCAGCTTCCGCTTCCGCTTGGCCGAGTGGTTGGTCCAGGTGCCCTGCACGTACTCCGGGACATGGACGTTGTGCAGCCACGCCTCGCCCCCGTCGATCTGGACGAAGCCGTCCACCAGGGAGGCCCGCCCCAGTCGCAGCGACTTGACCTCGGTGCCCATGAGCACGAGACCGCACTCGTAGGTGTCGAGGATGTGGTAATCGTGCCGCGCCTTCTTGTTCTGCGCGATGAGCTTGCGCCCCGTGTCTTTTTCCTTAGCCATAGTGCGGCCATTTTCGCACTACGACCCGCCTCCGAGGCCACTCAATACCGTCTCGGCCCGCTGCTCGGCGCCGGAGTCGACCACGAGGTCCGGGGTGATGCCGCGGCCGTCGACGCCGCGCCCCGCCGGGGTGCGGTAGTGGCCGACGGTCAGCTCGGCGACCGCGCCGCCCGGGAGCCTGCTGGGCATCTGGACCGAGCCCTTGCCGAAGGTGCGCGACCCGACCGTGACGGCGCGGCCCCGGTCCTGGAGCGCGCCGGTGAGGAGCTCGGCGGCGCTCATCGTGCCGCCGTCGACGAGGACGACGAGGGGGCGGTCGGTGTCGCCGCCCGGCTCCGCGTAGAGGGCCCGTTGTTCCCCGCGCACGTCGTACGTGGCGACCAGGCCGCCGTCCAGGAAGGCGGAGGCGGCGGTGACGGCCTCCGTGACCAGGCCGCCGGAGTTGCCCCGCAGATCGAGCAGCACCCCGACACCGGCCGGGGCCTCGCGGACCGCATCCCGCACCTCGGTACCCGATCCCCTGGTGAACGAGTCGACGTCGATCAGCACCGCCGCAGAAGGCGCGGAGCGTGCGGAACGCTCCGGTCCGATCCGCCGGACGGTGACGGCCTCGGTGCTGAGCCTGGCCCGGTGCAGGGTCTTCGTACGGAGGACCGAGCCGCGCTGGACGCCCAGGACGACCGTGCTGCCCGCCGCCGCCTCCGTACGGTCCCCGCGCAGCAGGGCGACGGCCTCCGCGACGGGGCGCCGGTCCATCCGCCGGCCGTCGATGGTGCGGAGCAGGTCGCCCGGCTCGATACCGGCCAGGTCGGCGGGGCCGCCGGGCTGCACCCGGGCCACCTCGACCAGCCCGTCGGCCGCGCGCTTCGCGGCGATCCCTACACCGGTGTACGAGCCGTCGAGCGCCTGCTCGAACTCCTCGTACTGCCGCTCGTCGTACACCGCGCCCCAGCGGTCCCCGCTGCGGCTGACGACCCTCTCGGCCGCTTCCGTACCGGACTTGCCGTCGGCCACGGCGCGGGCGGCGGCCGAGGCGACCTCGTCGCCGTCGACGGTGGAGGCGGCGGAGGCCGCGGAGGTGACGGGGGCGGCGGAACGGGCCGTCGGCCGCGGGGACTTCGCCTTGTCGCGCGGCAGCGAGCCGGTGGCGGCCGCGGTGGCCAGCGCGCACGCGAAGACCAATGTCAGGGCGGCCCCGCGGCGCACGCCGCGGGGCCCGAAACACCGTGCGGGACCCGACATGGCGTCGAGTCTAGGACAACACCCCACAGGGCCACGGACGGTTGGCCGTCCCCCGCGGGGGATCTCGTCACACCTTCAGGTACTTGCGAAGCGCGAGAAGAGCGGCAACGGCGGGCATCAGCAGCCCGATCGCCAGCACCAGGGGCAGCTTGGTGAGGACCGCGTCCCAGCCGATGAAGTCGATCAGGGTCAGCTTGCTCTGGAGCGCGAGGCCGCCGTCGATCAGGAAGTAGCGCCCGGCCAGCAGCATCACGCAGGCGAGCACTCCACCGATGAGACCGGCGAACGCGGCCTCCATGATGAACGGCATCTGGATGTAGAAGCCGGAGGCGCCCACCAGCCGCATGATGCCGGTCTCCCGCCGTCGGCTGAACGCGGACACCCGGACGGTGTTCACGATCAGCATCAGCGCGATCACCAGCATCAGCACCATCACGAAGACGGCCGCCACGTTCATGCCGTTCATCAGCCCGAAGAGGTTGTCCAGGATCGACCTCTGGTCCTGGACGGACTGCACCCCGTCACGACCGGCGAACGCGGTGGCGACGACCTTGTACTTCTTCGGGTCGTGCAGCTTGACCCGGAACGACTCCTGCATCTGGTCCGGCGTGATGTTGCTCGCCATGGGCGAGTCGCCGAACTGCTCCTGGTAGTGCTTGTACGCCTCGTCGGCCGACTCGTACGTGACCGTCTGGACGGCGTCCATCTTCTTGAGATCGGCCTCGATCTCCTTCTTCTGCTGAGCGGTGACGGCCCCCTTGGCGCACTTGGGCGTCGAGGTCACATCGCTCTTGCTGCAGAGGAAGATCGAGACGTTGACCTTGTCGTACCAGTAGTCCTTCATCGTGCTGACCTGCTCGCGCATCAGCAGCGCGCCGCCGAACAGAGCGAGCGAGAGGGCGACGGAGACGACGACGGCGAAGGTCATCGTGAGATTGCGACGGAGGCCGACGCCGATCTCCGACAGGACGAACTGGGCGCGCATGGCGTCCTTTCAATGCTCGATGCTCAGTGCTGGTAGCCGTAGACGCCGCGGGCCTGGTCACGTACGAGACGGCCCTTCTCCAGCTCGATGACGCGCTTGCGCATCTGGTCGACGATGTTCTGGTCGTGGGTCGCCATGATCACGGTGGTACCGGTCCGGTTGATCCGGTCCAGCAGCTTCATGATGCCGACGGAGGTCTGCGGGTCGAGGTTACCGGTGGGTTCGTCCGCGATCAGCAGCATGGGGCGGTTCACGAACGCCCGCGCGATCGCCACGCGCTGCTGCTCACCACCGGAGAGCTGGCCGGGCATCCGGTCCTCCTTGCCGCCGAGGCCGACCAGATCGAGGACCTGGGGCACGGCCTTGCGGATCTCGCCGCGCGGCTTGCCGATGACCTCCTGCGCGAACGCCACGTTCTGCGCGACGCTCTTGTTGGGGAGAAGACGGAAGTCCTGGAACACCGTGCCCAACTGGCGGCGCATGTGCGGCACCTTCCAGTTGGACAGGCGGGCGAGGTCCTTGCCCAGGACGTGGACCGAGCCCGTGCTGGCGCGTTCCTCGCGGAGGATGAGCTTCATGAAGGTGGACTTGCCGGAGCCGGAGGAGCCCACCAGGAAGACGAACTCGCCCTTCTCGATATCGAGCGACACATCCCGGAGAGCGGGACGGCTCTGCTTCGGGTAGGTCTTGGAGACGTTGTCGAATCGGATCACGGATGCACCACGGTCGGCCGGGAGTAGGTGTGCGTGACCTTACGCGAACCCGGCTGACGCGTGCAGGCGCACGTCCTTCGATGGGCGATTTATGGCGGAACGGAAGCCGCCGCGAGCGGGGGTGCAAGCGCTGCGGAACGGGTGATCTCCGACGGGCCGCGCCGAAATCCGCGCGAGCTGGCACAGTGGGAGGGGGAACGGTTGCGTTTCCCTGAGCGTTGTGCGGAGAGAAGGCATATGCGGCTCCGCCGCGCGGGAGGAGGAAAGCGCATGACCTATGACCGACTGGTGTGCGCGAACTGCGCGGCGCCCGTGAGCGAGGGCCGCTGCCCCGTGTGCCGGGCGAGCCGGGAGCGGCTGCAGCAGGAGCAGGGTGTTCTCGCGGGACTGAGCCCGGTCACGCTGGTGGCCCTGCTGGTCGTGATGCTGGGCGCGCTGGCGCTGCTGGCGCACCAGACCGTGTAGCGCCGGTCCGCGCAACCGCTGGAGCGGGTGCGTACGGGGCGGGTACGGACGGCGGGGCTTGGCACGTGTGTACGCGGAGGGGGGGGGGGGGGGGGGGGGGGGGGGGGGGGGCCCGGCCCGGCCGCGGCGGGGGGGGCGGGGGGGGGGTGGGGGGGGGGGTGGGGGGGGGGGGGGGGGTGGGGTGGGGGTGGGGGGGGGGGTGGGTCGGGGGGGGTTCGGGCGGGGGGGGGTGGGCCGGGGTGTGGGGGGGGGGGCGGGGGGGGGGGGCGCCCCCCGGGGCCCCTCCGCGCTTACGCGCGGTTACACGGCGCGGCCGCCCTTAGGCGACGGTACGACCGTTCACCAGGCGCGGCAGGATCCGGAAGCCGATGCCCCCGGCGATCATCGTCGCGGCGCCGACCAGCAGGAACGTGGTCTCGGCGGCACCGGTCTCGGCGAGCTCGTCCTTGCCCTTGCTCTGTGCCACCGGCTGGTTGCCGACGGAGTTCGGGGTCGTGTTGTCGGCGCACTTCGCGCCGTCGAGGTCGACGGTGCAGGTGCCGGTATCCCCGGTCGAGGAACCGGTGTCGCCGCCGCCGGAGGAGGCGTTGCCCGTGGTACCGGACGAGCCGCTCCCGGACGTGCCGGAGGAACCGTTGCCGTTGCCGCCCGACTGCTGGCCACCGTTGCCGTTGCCGCCCGACTGCTGGCCACCGTTGCCGTTGCCGCCCGACTGCTGGCCGCCGTTGCCGTTGCCGCCCGACTGCTGGCCACCGTTGCCGTTGCCGCCCGACTGCTGGCCACCGTTGCCGTTGCCGCCGGACTGCTGGCCGCCGTTGCCGTTGCCGCCGGACTGCTGGCCACCGGCCTGCTGGCCACCGGCCTGGTCGCCACCACCGGCCGCGTCACCACCACCCGCGGCGTCACCGCCACCGGCCGCGTCACCACCACCCGCGGCGTCACCGCCACCGGCCGCGTCGCCGCCACCCGCAGCATCGCCACCGCCGACATCGGCACCACCGGCCGCGTCACCACCGCCGACATCGGCACCACCCGCGGCGTCACCGCCACCGCCGACATCGGCGCCACCGGCCGCGTCACCGCCCTCGGTGCCGCCTTCCAGTCCCAGACCTGCGTCGAGCTCGGCGTTGGCGGACAGGCCGGGCACATTCACATCGACCATTCCGGTGGCCGACGCCGCACCGGCAGCGGTGAGCGAGGCACCTGCGGCGATCACCGCACCGGCGGCGATCCGCGCGACGCGTACGCGCGTCTTCTTGGTCATCTGTTGCTACCCCCAGTAGCTGTTCTCGTCAGTGGAGCAGCCATATGTGGGCCTCGGCTCCGCGGGGTTCGCTCCGAACGGCGCCACATCGAGTCGTAGCCATGCCGCCCGCCCCCGTTCACACCCGTCCCGGACATACGCATGCTGCTCTAGCACCCTGTCCACAGTTAAGAATTACGTCAAGGCCGTTCCAGGCAATGCGCACCGGTTTGCTCGCAGTTGACCGGCATTCAGCATCACGACTGTGACGTACTCGCCACACCGTCCGCGCGCCCCGCGGCCCCAACTCCCTTCCGCAGCGTCCGCGTGCCCGCCCTGTGACAAACGGCGGTGGGGGGGCCCCCGGGGGGGGGGGCCCCCCCCCCCGGGCCCGGGGGGGGGCGGGGGCCGCGGGGGGGGGGGCGCGGGCCCCCGG
>NZ_JBIDBS010000015.1:146118-197415 GCF_043204165.1 Streptomyces sp. NPDC047982
CCCCACCACCCCCGCCGGGGGGGGGGGGGCCCCCCCCCCCCCCCCCGCCCCGGGCCCCCCCCCCCCCCCCCCCCCCCCCCCCCCCCCCGTCAGGTCCGGGGCCGGGAAGCCGGCCGGTGGAACGGGCTACTTCTCCCGCTGCTTGCGCCAGCGGATGCCCGCCTCCAGGAAGCCGTCGATCTCACCGTTGAAGACCGCTTCCGGGTTGCCCATCTCGAACTCCGTACGCAGGTCCTTGACCATCTGGTACGGGTGCAGGACGTAGGACCGCATCTGGTTGCCCCAGGAGTTGCCGCCGTCGCCCTTGAGGGCGTCGATCTTGGCCTGCTCCTCCTGGCGGCGGCGCTCGAGGAGCTTCGCCTGGAGGACGTTCATCGCGGACGCCTTGTTCTGGATCTGCGAGCGCTCGTTCTGGCAGGAGACGACGATGCCGGTCGGGATGTGGGTCAGGCGCACCGCGGAGTCCGTGGTGTTGACGCCCTGACCGCCGGGGCCCGAGGAACGGTACACGTCGACGCGCAGCTCGGACTCGTCGATCTCGATGTGGTCGGTCTGCTCGACCACGGGCAGCACCTCGACGCCCGCGAAGGACGTCTGGCGGCGGCCCTGGTTGTCGAAGGGCGAGATCCGGACGAGCCGGTGGGTGCCCTGCTCGACGGAGAGCGTGCCGTAGGCATACGGGACCTGGACGGCGAAGGTGGTCGACTTGATGCCGGCCTCCTCCGCGTACGACGTCTCGTAGACCTCGGTCTTGTAACCGCGCTGCTCGGCCCAGCGGAGGTACATGCGCTGGAGCTTCTCGGCGAAGTCGGCCGCGTCCACGCCACCCGCCTCGGCCCGGATGTTGACCAGGGCCTCGCGGGAGTCGTACTCGCCGGAGAGGAGCGTACGGACCTCCATCTCGTCCAGCGCCTTCTTGACGGCCTCCAGCTCGGCCTCGGCCTCGGCCAGCGTGTCGGCGTCGCCCTCGTCCTGGGCGAGCTCGAAGAGGACTTCGAGATCGTCGATGCGGGAGCGGAGGGCCTCGGTCTTGCGGACCTCGGCCTGGAGGTGCGAAAGCCTGCTGGTGATCTTCTGCGCCGCCTCGGGGTCGTCCCAGAGGGAGGGCGCGGCCGCCTGCTCCTCGAGCGCGGCGATGTCCGCCCTCAGCGCATCCAGGTCCAGGACGGCCTCGATGGACCCCATGGTCGAGGAGAGGGACTTCAGCTCTTCGGAAATATCGACGACTGCCACGGGTCCAGCGTAACGGCTGTCGGAGCGGACCTTCCCCGGGCCGCGTGATCACGTCTTGGCGACACCGTCGACCGCGTCCCCTCGACGCCGGTGATCACAGCCGTGGTTCCGGCTCGGCGACCGGGTGCGCGGCGCGCGGGAGAGGCCCGGGCGGGCCGGCTCAGGGAGTCGCCGGTGCCGAGTTCTCCGTGTCCTGCGGGGGCGCGTCCGAGGAGTCGCCGCTCAGCGCCAGCCGGCCGCCCACGGCCAGCGCCGCCACCAGCACCAGGGCGGCGGCGCCCAGGGTGAGGCGGCGCTTGCGGACGGCCGCGGCCTTGTTGCGGGCCGAGCCGGGGCGGGGCGCGCCCGGGGAGCGCGGGGCGCGGGCGGTGCCGCGGGGGCCGCCGGAGAGCTCGTCGGGGGCCGGGACACGCATGCTGGTGTGGGTGTCGCGGTTGGAGTCCGTGGAGGAACCCGGGACCAGCGGGACCGCGCCGCGGCGGCGGGGCTCCTCGGAGGCGGGGGCGTACGGCTGCTCGTCGTACGTCCCTGGCTCGGGGTCGGTACCGGGCTCGTCCACGTCCAGCGGCGGGATGCCGGCCAGTTGCGGAAGCATTTCGCGCAGCCGGGACGCGAGCTCGGAGGCGCGCAGCCGGGAGGCCGGGGCCTTGGCCAGGCACTGGACGAGGAGCTGCCAGAGTTCCTCGGGGATGCCGGGGAGGGGGACGACCGTCTCCGTCACATGGCGGCGCAGCACGGCGCCGGAGTGTCCGCCGCCGAACGGGGTGAAGCCGGCGAGGAGTTCGTACAGGACGGTCGCGAGGGCGTAGATGTCGACTGCGGCGCGGGGCGGGAGGCCCTCGACTATCTCGGGGGCCAGGTAGTCCGGAGTGCCGATGATCTTGCTGGCTCTCGTGCGGCCCGGGGTGTCGATCAGCTTGGCGACACCGAAGTCGGTGAGCAGGGCCGGGTGCGCGTTGCCGGGGCCCAGCGGGCCCTCCATGTCGAGGAGGATGTTCTCCGGTTTGACGTCGCGGTGCACCACTCCGGCGGCGTGTGCGGCGGCCAGGCCGTCGGCGACGTCCGCGATGATCGCGACGGCGGCCTCGGGGGCGAGGCGGCGTTCGCGGTCGAGGCGGGTGCGCAGGTCCGTGCCGCGTACCAGGGTCATGACGAGGGCGAGGTCGTTGCCGTCCACCACGAGGTCGCGGACGGCGACGATGTGGGGGTGGTCCAGGCCGAGCAGCGCGGTGCGTTCCTGGACGAAGCGGCCCACGAGCTCCTGGTCGGACGCGAGGTCCTCGCGGAGCAGCTTGATGGCCACCGGGCCCTCGGGCCCCTCGCCGAGCCACACCGTGCCGGCGCTGCCACGCCCCAGGACCTGGTGGGCGGTGTACCGGCTGCCGATTTTCCGTGCCAAGACTGCTCCCTCAGCGGCTGGCGATGGATCGTCGCATGACCCCCGGCCGACAAAGTTACGCGTCGGCCGGGGGGTTGAGCGTCCGGGATGGCGCCAGCCCTCGCTTCCGCGGGCGAATTGCGGTGGAATCACGACGGATTCCGCCCCCGCGGAAGTCGACATAGATGGTGTTCCGGCCTCGCCGTCACGTCGGACGAAGCCTCAGGGACCGCTACCGGCACCGCCGTTGCCGCCGCCGGCGCTCTCACCGCCGCCGAGCTTCGAGATCCAGTCGGTGATGCCGGAGACCGTGTCGGTGATCGCCTGCCAGTAGCTCTTGCCCTGGCCGATCCAGTCCTGGAGCGGGGTCAGCTCCCAGATCAGCCAGCCCGCGACGAAGAGCAGGACCAACGTGAACAGGCAGCCCTTGAGGCAGCCGAGACCGGGGATCCGCATCGGGTTGGCGCTGCGCTGCCGCGGCTCGCGCGGCGGGCGCGGTGCGGGCTGCTGCGGGGGCGCGTACTGCTGGCGCTGCGGGGGCGGCGGCGGGGGCTGGTGGGGCTGGGGCTGCGGATGGTAGGGCTGGGGCTGCGGGGCGTACTGCTGCGGCGGGTAAGGCTGGTGCGGCGGCGGCTGCTGCCCCCGCTGCGGCGGGTACGGCTGGTGCTGGGGCTGCGGCCGTGGTTGGGGCTGCGGCTGGGGCCGCTGGGGGCGGCGTCGCAGCGGGTCCTGGCTGGGGTCGAGGTACTGGACCTGCGTCTGCTCGTTGCGGTCGCGGGCCGCCCGGAGCTGGGACTGCCAGGGGTGCGGGTCCTCCGGCTGCGGGGGGCCGTCCGGGCGCGGGGGCACGGGCGGCATGACCGTGGTCGGGTCGGCCTGCCCGCCGGGGTCGGCCTGGCCGGAGGTGTGCGGCAGGACGCTGGTCGCCCCGTCGGGGTCGTACGAACCGGCGTTGCTCGGCAGCACCTGCGTCGGGGCGGCGGCGCCGGGGGTCTCCGGCACGGGAGCGGGCGACGGATCGGGGGCGAGCAGGGTCCCCACCGCGTCGGCCGCGGCGATCTCGGCGGAGCTGGCGTGGACGCCGATGCCGGCCGCGACGGTGCGCAGCGCGCGGGCCAGGTTCTCGGCGCTGGGGCGCCGGTCCGGGTCCTTGCTCAGGCAGCGCTCTATGACCGTCCACAGCGGTTCCGGGACGGTGGTGGGGCGGCGGGGCTCCTCACTGAGGTGCCGGTGCAGGACTTCGAGGGCGGTGCCGCCGGCGAACGGCGGGCGGCCGGTGAGCAGCTCGTACAGCAGGATGCCCGCGCCGTAGATGTCGACCGCGGAGGTCTGCGGGCGGCCCTCGGCGGACTCGGGTGCGACATAGGCGGGCGTGCCGACGAACTCGTGGGTCCTGGTGAGGCCCGGGGAGTCGGCCAGGCGCGCGATGCCGAAGTCGGTGAGCATGGGGCGCATCGCGCCGTCGCGCTCGTCGAGCAGGACGTTGGCGGGCTTCAGGTCGCGGTGGACGATGCCGTCGGCGTGACTGGCGGCGAGCGCGTCCGCGATCTGCGCGGTGAGCAGCGCGGCGGCGACCGGCGTGAGCGGGCCGTTGTCGCGGAGGTACCGGTGCAGGTCGGGGCCGTCGACCAGATCCATGACGAGGGCGAGGAGGTCGCCCTCGACGACCAGGTCGCGAGTGCGCACGATGTTCTCGTGGGTGAGCCGGAGCAGCACCGAGCGCTCGCGCAGGAACCGCATCACGACGTCCGCGTCGTTGGCGAGCTCCTCCTTCAGGACCTTGATCGCCAGGGTCTCGCCGGGCTCGCCGGCGACGGCCGCCTCGGCACCCGCGGTCTCCCGCTGGCGGGCCCGCCAGACGGTGCCCGTGGCGCCGCGCCCCAGCGGCTCCTCAAGCAGGTATTTGCTGCCTACCGGCCGCACGTCATGCGCTCCCTGCAGATCGTGGTGTTCACGGTGGTCCCGGATTCGCACCGGAGTTCCGGCCCACTCTAGAGGCTGTCGTCAAACCGGCGTCGTCACCCGAAGGGCGGCCGGGCGGAGTCCGGCGCCGCGCCGTCACGGAACAAGACGCTCCTTTTCGGCCGATGGTTGCCGCACGCGGGCCGAACGGCCGTCGCGGGCGAGGCGGGCGGGTGCCGACGGAGCGGCTCCGGTGCGGCGGCAGGGCTTCGAACGGGTCCCGGAACGGTGCGGGCACCGTGGAACGCCCTCCGAGCAGGCACTCCCGCGGGCACTTATGGGCGCACACTCGGCCAATCAAGATCATTTTCCTGCGGTCGCCGGGCGGACCGACGGTGGCAGGTGCGAGGATGCGTACAGCACGGACCGTGGGAGGAGAAACCCGGCGGCTCGTGACGATCCTGTACCGGACGACGCGTCCGTGCCGGGTGGGGGGAGATCAACAGGGCGTTCCCCCTGCCCGGCGCCCCGCGCAGAAGGGACCGCTGACGGCGATGCAGATCCGGCTGACCGTCCTCGCGCCGCGCAGCGGCCAGACCCCGGCGCGCGCCTGTGACGTGCTGGTGACCGCCCCGTCGGGGACGGTGCTCGCCGCCGTGGCGCCCGAGCTGGCCTCGGCCGTCTCCGGGCCCGACGGACCGCCCGGCGGCGGTGCCGTGGTGCTGTTCGCCGGGCGCGAGCGGCTCGACGCGCAGCGGTGCGCGCTGGGCGAGCCCCCGCTGGTCGACGGGGCCGTGCTCTCGCTCCAGGTCCCGGGCGAGGACGAGGCCGGGGACGAGGTCGTGCCGGCCCAGTTGCACGTGGTGGCGGGGCCCGACGCGGGCGGGGTCCATCTGCTGCACGGCGGCCGGATCAGCATCGGCCGCTCCGCCGACGCGGACGTCCCGCTCGACGACCCCGACGTCTCGCGGCTGCACTGCGCGGTGACGGTCGCCGAGGACGGGCTGGTCTCGGTGGCGGACCTGGGTTCCACCAACGGCACCCTGCTCGACGGCAGGCCGGTCCGCGAGAGACCGGTCCGGCTGAAGCCCGGCGCCCTGCTGAGGCTCGGCGAATCGACTCTCCTGCTGACCTCCGGCGCGCGTACGCCGACGCTGGCGACGGCACCGGACGGCGAGGGACACCTGCGGGTGTCCGGCACGGCGGGCGCGGCCGGCGCCGACGGCGAACGGGCCGAGGAGCACGATTCCGGCCCCGCGTACGCCCCGGGCGCCTTCCCCGGGACAGGGCACGGTCCCGGGGCCGCACACGGTTCCGGTTCCGGGCACGGTTCCGGTTCCGGGCAGGGTCCCGGGTCCGGGCGCGGGACGGTCCCGCACGACGCGCGGGAGGGCGGCGACGGAGGGCGCGGCGGCGCCACGACCGGCCGCCGGTCCGCCCCTTCCGGCCCCCCGGACAGCGCTTCCGGTCCCTCGGACGCCGCTCCCGACCCTTCCTCCACCGCTCCGGAGGGCGAAGCGCCCCGGAAGGGCGGGATAGGCGCCTGGGCGCGCCGGCTCGCGGGCGGCAGGGGCGAGACCGCCCATGGGGCGATGCCGGACGGGGCGGGGGCCGCTCCGCCGGGCACGGAGTCCGCCGCACTCCCCACGAAGTCGGTGGCGGGAAGCGTCTGGCCCGATCCCGCGGCCGTGCTGCTGACCGCGCTCGGCCCCGGCCTCCGGCTCTGGGAGCGCGACACCGTGCATCCGGAGGCGCTCGTGGTGCGGCTGGGCACGACCGACCGGGCCGAGCTGCCCGCCGTGCCGGTGACGGTGGGGCTGCGGGAGGCCGGATCGCTCGGCCTCGCCGGGCCGCGGAACCGGCTCCTCGGTCTGGCCCGTTCGACGGTCGCGCAGCTCGCCGCGCTGCACTCCCCCGCCGATCTGGAGATCGTGCTGATCAGCACGGACCGGGCGTGCGGCGCCGAGGAACGAGGACGCGAGTGGGCCTGGCTCGGCTGGCTTCCGCATGTGCGTCCGACGCGCGGCCAGGACTGCCGGCTGCTTGTCGCGTACGACCGTGAGCAGGCCGCCGCCCGCACGGCCGAGCTGGTACGACGGCTGGACGAGGGCCCGCTCGGTCCCGGCTGGGCGAGCCTGGACCGGGCCACGATCGCGGAGGCCGCCGCGCGGTACGCGGGGCCGTTCACCGTGCTGGTCGTGGACGGCGATCCCGGTTCGGCGGCGCTGCGCGAGAGTACCGCCCGCCTGGCCACCGCCGGTGCCGCCGCCGGGATCCATCTGATCTGTCTGGCCGAGACACCGGCCGCCACGCCCACGTCGCCGGTCGCGGCGACGTACGAGGCCGCCTGCCACGCCTCGATCGCGTTCCGGGAGTGCGGGGCGGTCGCGATGTTGAGCGGCGACGTGGCCACGGCCCTGCGGCTGCTGCGCACGGCCGACGGCCGGGCCGCGGGCCGCGGCACGGTCGCCGCGGTGGACGCGGTGTCGGCGCACTGGGCCGAGCGGTTCGGCCGGGCCCTGGCCCCGCTGCGCACGGACGCCCCGGCGTCGGCGCACGGCGGGACCGCCTCGACCGCGCTGCCGCTCTCCGCCCGACTGCTGGACGAACTGGGCCTGGCCCGGGCCACCCCGGCGTCCCTGATGGCCCGCTGGGCCTCCGCGGCGGACGAACGGCCCACCACGCCTCCGACGACCGTGGCGGCCGCCGCGTCCGCCGCGGCCCGCCGTCCCGTCGGTCCTGCGGGCGCCGGGGGCGGTACGGGCCCGGCCGAACCGGACGGCCCCGGCTCGGGCCGTACGCGGTACCCCGCCCAGCAGCCGCGTGGGGTGACCCCTCGCGTGGCCGCCCAGCGCACGGTTCTCGGCCCGCCGTCCGGTCCCGGTGAGTACGGCCCCGGCCCGGGGCACGCCCCGTACCCCGGCAGCGACACCGTCACGCACGTCGGCACGGTGGGTCACGGCCTGGCCCGCGACGACGCACGTGGAGCCCACGGGGCCCACGGCTCGCCGGAGGACGACGAGGGGCACGGGGCACGCGAGAACAGGGACTCCGGGCGCACCCCGTACCCCGGCACCGCCGCCTCCGGGGCCGACCACGACGGCGGACGCTACGCCGGGGCGCCCGCGCAGGCGCCGGGCTCCCGCACCGTCGCCGGGTCCGGTTCGTGGAACGAGGCGAGCGGCGCGGACGGAGCCGCGGCCGGGCGTGTCACCGTGCCCGCGCACGCGGGCGCGGGCACCAGCACGGACACGGGAGCCAGAACCGGGAGGGGAAGGGACACGGCCACGGCCGTGCGGGGCCGTGGCGCCTCCGCCTACGGCCGCCCCTTCGTCGTGCTCGGTGCCGGGCCCCGAGGCGCGGTCGGCGTGGACCTGACGGAGGAGGGCCCCCACCTCCTCGTCGAGGGGCCGCCCGGCAGCGGGCGCACTGAGCTGCTGCGCGCCGTCGCCGCCTCGCTGGCCGCCGCCGACCGGCCCGACCGGCTGGGCATCCTGCTGGTCGACGGCGCCGGTGGCGAGGGCCTGGCCCCGTGCGCCGAACTCCCGCACGCCTTCACGCACCTGGTGGCCTGCGATCCGGTCCGGATGCGGGAGTTCGCGCAGGCGCTGGGCGGTGAGCTGAAGCGGCGCGCCGAGCTGCTGGGCGAGGAGGACTTCGGCGCATGGCACCAGCGGCGGGAGCTGGCGCGGCGGATGGTCGGCCAGCGTCCGCCGAGCGCCGCGGAGCAGCGCGGCGACATCGACTCCCCGATGAGCGGGACGCTCCGGTTGCGCCCCGCCGGTGCGCGGCCCGCGGCCCCCGGGCCGTCCCCGCTGCCCCGGCTCGTCGTCCTGGTCGACGACTTCGAGGCACTGGTCGCCCCCGCGCTCGGCAGTCCGGGCCGTCCCGCCGCCGGTTCGGTGGTACGGGCCCTGGAGGCCGTGGCCAGGGAGGGCGGCCGGCTCGGCGTCCACCTGGTCGCGGCTTCGGCCCGCCCGGAGCGAACGGAGGACACGGACCTCGCGCAGGGGGCCCGGTTGCGCATCGTGCTCGACGCCCCGGCCGTCCCGCGCTCGCCGGAGGACCCGGCGCCCGGGCGCGGCCGCCTGGGTCATCCGGACGGGCGGGTGACCCCGTTCCAGGGCGGCAGGGTGACGGGACGCATACCGCGTACGGCGACGTCGCGGCCCGTCGTCGTCCCGCTGGACTGGGAGCGGATGGGCGATCCGCCGGCCCGCCGCCCGGTCCGTGAGCTGGGCAACGGCCCGACGGACCTGGCGCTGCTGGCCAGTGCGCTGGAGCGGGCGGCCCGGTCGGTGAACGCCGACCCGGTGGCTCCGCTCGGCCCCGTCCACTCCTGACCCGCCCGTCCCTGCCCCGGGACCGTCCGCTCCTGACCCGCCCGCCCTGTCCCGGAACCGTCCGAATACTTCGCACGGGCCACTGATGGCACGTCACGAGCCCATCACGATCAAGGAGTTGACGCCGGAAGCGGTATTGCGGCCCACGTGGACCCGGCGTAGGACTGTGCGCACACGACGACGTGAGAGACGGGGACGGGGAAGCTATGCGCACGACCCAACGGATCAGCAGAGCCGCCGTGGTGTTGACCGCCATCGGCGCACTGGCCCTCACTGGTTGCGGCGGCAACGACGGCGGCGGAAAAGGAAAGTCCGGCCGGAACTCCGGGGGCGGCGGGGGAAGCTCGTCGGGCGTGGCCCTGCCGAAGCTGGACGGCGAGAAGCTCTCGGTCGCGGCGGTCTGGACGGGGGCGGAGCAGGCCAACTTCGTCAAGGTGCTGGAGGAGTTCGAGAAGCGCACGGGCGCGACGGTCACCTTCGTCCCGGCCCAGGACCCGATCATCAACTTCCTCGGTACGAAGATCGCGGGCGGTCAGCCGCCGGACGTCGCGATGATCCCGCAGGTCGGCGCGATCCAGCAGGCCGCCGAGAAGAAGTGGGCCAAGCCGGTCGGGGCCGAGGCCCGGGCCCAGCTGGCCAGGAACTACGCGAAGGTCTGGCAGGATCTCGGCACGGTGGACGGCACCCAGTACGCGGTGTACTTCAAGGCCGCCAACAAGTCCCTGATCTGGTACAACGCCAAGGCGTTCGAGAACGCGGGCGCGTCCGAGCCGAAGACCTGGAAGGACTTCCTGGCCACCGCCGAGACCGTGTCCGCCTCGGGCGTCACCCCGGTCTCGGTCGGCGGCGCGGACGGCTGGACCCTCACCGACTGGTTCGAGAACATCTACCTCTCCCAGGCGGGCCCGGAGAAGTACGACCAGCTGGCCAAGCACGAGATCAAGTGGACGGACCCGTCCGTCAAGGACGCGCTGACCACCCTCGCCGAGCTGTTCGGCAAGCCGTCGCTGATCGCGGGCGGCGCCGACGGCGCGCTCCAGACGGAGTTCCCCGCCTCGGTCACCCAGACCTTCACGGGCGGTGACCAGCCCAAGGCCGCGATGGTCTTCGAGGGCGATTTCGTAGGCGTCAACATCGCGCAGACAAAGGCGAAGATCGGGACGGACGCCAAGGTGTTCCCGTTCCCGGCGGTCGGGGCGAAGTCCCCGGTGGTGACGGGTGGCGACGCGGCGGTGGCGCTCAAGGACGGCAAGGGCGCGCAGGCCCTGCTGACCTGGCTGGGCTCGGTCGACGCGGCGAAGATCATGGCCGAGCAGGGCGGTTTCATCTCGCCGAACAAGGCTTTGGACGCCGCCGCGTACCCGAACGAGGTGCAGCGCACCATGGCGAAGGCGCTGGTCGCGGCGGGCGAGGCGGTCCGGTTCGACATGTCCGACCAGGCCCCGCAGTCGTTCGGCGGGACGCCCGGTAAGGGCGAGTGGAAGACCCTCCAGGACTTCCTGAAGAACCCGAAGGACATCGCGGGGACCCAGGCGCGACTGGAGTCCGACGCGGCCAAGGCGTACAAGAGCTGACGCGATGACGACAGCCGCAGCGGGGGGCGCCGACGCGGTGCCCCCCGCCGACACGCATGCGTCCGCGCCGCCCTCGGTGCCGGCGCCCAGGAAGCCGTCCGGCGGTTCGGCCGTCGGTCCGCGCCGCCGTCGCGGGAGCGTGACCGGCACCCGCCGGGTCGTCGCCGCGCTCTTCCTCGCACCGGCACTGGTGCTGCTCGGCGCGCTCGTGGTCTATCCCATCGGGTACTCCGTCTACCGGTCGTTCCTCGACCAGGCGGGCACAGGCTTCGCCGGACTCGACAACTACAAGGCGCTGTTCACGGACGAGACGATCCGTACGGCGATCAAGAACAACGCGATCTGGGTCGTGTTCGCGCCGACCGTCTCCACGGCCCTCGGGCTGATCTTCGCGGTGCTGACCGAGCGGATCCGCTGGGGCACCGCGTTCAAGCTGATCGTCTTCATGCCGATGGCGATCTCCATGCTCGCCGCGGGGATCATCTTCCGGCTGGTGTACGACCAGGCCCCGGAGCGTGGGGTCGCCAACGCCGTCTGGGTGGGCGTCCACGACACCTTCGCCGAGTCGGCGGGCTTCCCCCACGCGCACCCGCTGCCCGTCCATCCGTTGAAGCCGGGCGGCGGTGGTTCGTTCGTCACCAAAGCGCCGGTCCGGGCCGGGGAGCCGGTGCGGCTGCCGCTGGTCGGCGTGGCACCGGCGAAGATGCCGTCGGACGCGAAACCCGCGAAGGCCGCCGCGGCGGAGCCGGGCAGGATCACCGGCACCGTGTGGCTGGACTTCACCAAGGGCGGCGGCGGACGGCCGAACGTCATCGACCCCAAGGAGCTCGGGCTCAGGGGCATCGACGTCGAAGCGGTCAGGGACGGCAAGGTGGTGGCCTCCGCGAAGGCCGGCGCGGACGGGCTGTTCACCCTGCCCGCCTCGGCCGACGGCGCCGCACTCCGGCTCCCCGCCTCGAACTTCAGGGAGCCGTACAACGGTGTCGAATGGCTCGGCCCGACCCTCGTCACCCCGGCGATCATCGGCTCCTACGTATGGATGTGGGCCGGGTTCGCCATGGTGCTGATCGCGGCGGGCCTGGCGGGGCTGCCGCGTGAACTCCTCGAAGCGGCCCGGGTGGACGGCGCGAACGAGTGGCAGGTGTTCCGCCGGATCACGGTTCCGATGCTCGCACCGGTCCTCTCGGTGGTGCTGGCCACGCTGATGATCAACGTTCTGAAGGTCTTCGACTTGGTCTTCATCATCTCGCCGGGCTCCTCGCTGGCCGACGCGAACGTACTGGCGCTCCAGCTCTACCGCTCCTCGTTCGACACGGACGCGGATCTCGGCATCGGCAGCGCCATCGCCGTGCTCCTGCTGCTGCTGGTGCTCCCGGTGATGTACGTCAACATCCGCCGGATCCGGAAGGAGGGGCGCCGATGACGACCGCCTCGACCACGTCCACCGGGGCCGCGCCGGTGCGGGCCGGACGGTCCCTCGCCGCCCGGGTCGCGGCCCGCGCCGGGGGCGGCGCGATGCGCGTCTTCCTCGTCCTGGTCGGCCTGTTCTGGCTGATGCCGACCGTCGGGCTGCTGCTCTCCTCGCTGCGCGGCGCGGACGACATCGCCGCCGACGGCTGGTGGAAGGTCTTCGCAGCCCCGTCGCAGATCACCTTCGACAACTACGCCCGGCTGCTGGACAACTCGACGATCACCCACTCCGTCCTGAGCACGATTCTGATCACCGTCCCGGCGACCGTGCTCGTCGTCGTGCTCGGCTCCCTGGCCGGATACGCCTTCGCCTGGATGGACTTCCCCGGCCGCGACTGGTGGTTCCTGGTCGTGGTGGGCCTGCTGGTGGTGCCGGTGCAGGTCGCCCTCGTACCGGTCTCGAAACTCTTCGGCGCGATCGGGATCTTCGAGACGACATTCGGCGTGGTGCTCTTCCACACCGCCTTCGGCCTGCCCTTCGCGATCTTCCTGTTGCGGAACTTCTTCGCGGAGATCCCGAGGGAGCTGCTGGAGGCAGCACGGCTCGACGGGGCGGGCGAGATCCGGCTCTTCACCCGGGTCGTGATGCCGCTGGGCGGTCCGGCCATCGCCTCGCTGGGCATCTTCCAGTTCCTCTGGGTGTGGAACGACATGCTGGTCGCGCTGATCTTCGCGGACTCAGGTTCGCCGCCGATCACGGTGGCGCTCCAGCAGCAGGTCCGGCAGTTCGGGAACAACATCGACGTGCTGGCGCCCGGAGCCTTCGTGTCGATGGTCATTCCGCTGGCCGTGTTCTTCGCCTTCCAGCGCCAGTTCGTCTCCGGCGTGATGGCGGGCGCGGTGAAGTAGCGACGGCGGGACGGTGATGTACCGGCGAAGCGGAAGCGACACGTCGGCCGGACGGGCCCGAGGGCGGATGGTGCGCCGGGTGCTGCGGGGCGAGGGGGCGGAGCCGGTCGCCGGACGGGCCCGGGAGCGGAACCCGTCCGGCGACGCGGTCATCGTTTCTGGCCGGCCATCACCGTGATCAGGCCGACGACCACGAGCAGTGAGCCGCCCCAGGTCCACAGCGAGGTCCGCTCGTGCAGCACCGTCGCGCCGGCCAGCACGATCAGCAGGTACCCGAGCGCGTTGAAGGGGTAGGCGATGGACAGCGGCACCGTCGCCAGGGTGGTCATCCAGGCGACGGCGGACACCGCGAAGACCAGCAGCCCGAGGACGACCCACGGACTGGTCGCGGCGCGCAGGACGACGGATCCGCCGCCGTGCGCGGCGGCGGCAGCAGCCCCCTTCATCCCGTGCTTGAGCATGATCTGCCCGCCCGCCGACGAGAACACGGCGAACAGCAGCAGCAACAGACTGGGGACGGTCAAGGTCTTGCTCCTGACTGTGGCGGCCGGGGGCCCGGTCGCCGGGGCGAGGGTGGGACGGGGAACGGCGGCCTCGGACACGGGCCCGGTCGTCTCTGGCACCGGACAGGTCGCCCCGGTCACCGGCCGGGGCGTCTCAGACGCCGATCCGGTCGGCGGGTACGTACTGTCGGTTGAGGATGTCCTGTACATCGACGTGCTCTCCAGCGATGATCGTCTCGGCCGCGTGCGGGGTGAGCAGGGCGACGTGCTGATAGCCGAACAGCGTCGGCCGGATCCGGGTGAGCAGCTTCGACAGCCCGCCGAGGACCGTGGGGAGCGGCCCGCCACCGAGCAGGGCCCAGAACGGGGCCCCGGTGGAGGTGAGGTCGAGGACGTCGTACCCGGCGCCGCGCACGGTGCGGCGCAGACTGGCCCGGGTGAAGAAGCGCAGATGTGTTTCGTCGAGGATGCCGCGCCGGTCGTAGTCGAAGACGCCGAGCGCGACCCGCAGCCGGGAGTACCAGTGGCTGAAGTTCGGCACGGAGAGCAGCACATGGCCGCCGGGCCGCAGCACGGTGGCGACCTCGGCCAGGAGCCGTTCGGGCCGGGAGAGGTGCTCGATGACGTCGCCGGCGACCACGTAGTCGTAGCCGGTGCCGATCTCCGGGGGGAGTCCCGCCTCCAGGTCGGCGAGGTGGAAGTGGGTGCACTTCTCGCGCACACCGGGGACCTCGACGTAGTCGACGCCCGTCACCTCGTGGCCGAGGGCTTCGAGGCGCTGCGCGAACAGGCCGCCGGAGCAGCCGAGATCGAGGACCCGGCCGGGTGGCAGACCGCGCATCCGTTCCAGGATGACGGCGTGCGAGGAACCGTCGCCCTCCTTGAAGGCGTACTCGACGGGCTTGGGGATCCAGGCACACGTGCCGAACCCCTTGACGGCGAGCCGGTATTCGAGGACGTCCTTGATGACGTCCTTCGCGTATTTCAAGCCGTTGACGTAGCAGATCTCTTCGCCGTAGTAGGTGGGGACGGGGATCTCCTTGATCCGCATTCCGGCGTCGAGCAGCTGGACGATGATCTGGGTGTCGAAGTCGAACGCGTCGGTGTTCCGGTCGATCGGCAGTTTCGCCAGCGCGGCGACACTGTAGGCGCGGTATCCGGAGTGGAATTCGGTGAGCCGCGATCCGAGAAGGCCGTTCTCCAGCCGGGTGAGAATGCGGTTGCCGAGCCATTTGTACATCGGCATGCCGCCCTTGAGGGCTGATCCGGATTTCATCATCCGCGAGCCGAAGACGGCCTCGCATTCGCCGCGTTCGATCGGTGCGACCATCTCGGGAAGGAATTCGGGGGCGTACTGCCCGTCGCCGTGCAGCAGCACGACGATGTCGAGTCCATGGGCGGCGGCCAGGGCGTAACCGGCCTTCTGGTTCCCGCCGTATCCGAGGTTCTTGGTGTGCCGCATGACGACGGTCCGCGGCATTCCCTCCGTCTGCGACCAGCGGCAGCCCGCGGTGAAGGTCGCGTCATGGCTCGCGTCGTCGAGAATGAGAATCTCGGTGACCTTGGACCTGAAGTCCTCCGGGATGCGGTCGAGGGTCCTCTCCAGCGTCGTCTCGGCGTTGTACGCGACCACCAGGATGCCGATCCTGAGGCTCGGGCTTTCCTTCACGAAACGTTCTCCAGTTGTGCTCGGTGCTGGGTGCTCGGTGCTGGGTGCTGGGGGCTCGATGCCGGGAGGCCGGGATCCCGGTGCTCGGGGGGCCGGTCCCGGAAGGGGGCCGGGGACTCGGCGGGGCGGTCACCTGACGGGGGAACCGGCGGGGCGCGGGGAGCGGGGCACGGTGCGCGGGGCCGGCCCGGCGGCGCACGGCGGCGAGGGCACGGACGGCGGCGCGGCAAGGATCACGCGGACTCCGCAGACGAGCCCGACGGCGAGGACGGCCCAGCCCGCCTCCCCCAGATGCATCACGGTGTCGCTCCAGCGCACGGCGGAGCGCCCCATGTAGCCGAGGAGGGCGGTCAGTCCGAGCAGACAGCTGTACGCGGCGCCCTCCCAGAAACCGATGACGAAGAGCCCGGCCGCCGCCCAGGTCAGGTACTGGAGGGCGGACGCGGTGGAGAGGAGCAGCAGCAGTCCCATCGTGAGGCCGACGACGACGGGCAGTTGCGCGGGCCGCAGCAGGGCCAGCCACACCCCGGCCGTCACGCAGGCCAGCACGAACAGGAAGTGCCCGTCGCCCTGGACGAAGGTGATGAACGCGTCCGGCAGCCCGGCCAGGTCGGCGAACCGGACGATGCCCCAGAGGCGGTGGCCGCCCGCGTACTCCAGGACGTTCTCCTTGAGGTTCTGCGGCACGGTCGCCAGAACAGGCCCCCAGACGAGGGCGGTCAGGGCGGTGAAGGCTGCGGTGAAGCGGAGGAGGGCCGGGCGGCCCGCCCGCAGCGCGACGACGAACAGCGCCGGGACCGTCACCACCGGGATGAACTTGACGCTGATCGAGAGGGCCGCGGCCAGCCCCGCGGCCAGCGGTGACTTCCGGTCCGCGAGGAGGTGGGCGGCGGCCAGGGCGAAGGTGATCGCGACCGCGTCGGTGTTGCCGTGGTAGCCGGACGTGGCGATCAGTACCGGACTGAGGGCGACGCCCACCCCGCAGGCCACCGCCACACCCAAGGAGCGCCGCCGGCGGACGATTTCGAAGACGAGGAGCGCGCAGCAGAAATCGGCGATCGAGGCGGGCGCCCTGATAAGGCTCCCGAACGGGATTCCGATGTCGGAGAGTTCTTTCAGACCGAGCAGCATCCACCCGGCCAGGGGCGGATGGTTGTAGACGGGCAGCCCCGGAAGCGGTTGTTCGTAGATCCGAATGGGGCCGTAACGCGCGATGGCCGCGGCGAAACCACGGAAGATGTGCACGTCTGCCGGTCCGGGCTTGTTGGCCGCGATCAGCATTCGGGTGAGGAGACCCACGGCAGCGGCGGCGAGCACCGCCGTTCTCGCTCGTCGCACGCCCCAGGTTTCGCATCGCATTCGGATACCCATGAAAACAGAACGTAGCAACTCGCGGACGCTGAGTGACGCAATGCTGATCCCCTGCCAGTGGATCGCCGCGTCGATTCCCTGCGGAGTTGTACGGACCTCCGCATTCCCGAATCACTCGAACGGTTCAGACGGGCTGTGCTCGGCCCGGGGCTCGATCGCCCCGCGAGGTGCCCAGTCGGTCCGGGTGCGCGGTCGGTCCGGGTGCCCGGTCAGCCCCGGGCGCCCGTCGTTCCGGGTGCCCGGTTCAGTCCCGGTCGTCGGGCCCCCGGAGCATGCGGTCGACCACGTCCGCCGCCGCGTGCCCGCGGTCCAAGTCGCAGAAGTCCCGGCGGAACGCCTCGTACGCCCGCGCGTGCCCCCGGGTGGCGCGCTCCGGGTCGCGCAGCGCCTCGACGAGTCCGGTGGCGCCGGGAATCAGCGGGCCGGGGGCGCGCGCCTCGAAGTCGAAGCAGAACCCGCGCAGGTTGTCGCGGTAGTGCGCCAGGTCGTAGGTGTGGAAGAGCATCGGGCGGCCGGTCAGGGCGAAGTCGAACATCAGAGAGGAGTAGTCGGTGACCAGGGCGTCGCTGATCAGCATCAGCTCGCCGACGTCCGGGTGGCGCGAGACGTCACGGACGAAGCCACTGCCGCCGACCGGGAGCCGGTCGGCGACCAGGTAGTGACGGCGCACCAGCAAGACGGAGTCCGCGCCGAGTGCGCGTTCGGCGGCGGAGAGGTCGAGGCGCAGGTCGAGGGCGTACCGGCCGCCGCCGCGCGGCTGGTCGTCGCGCCAGGTCGGCGCGTACAGCACGACGCGCCGCCCCTCGGGGATGCCCAGGCGTTCGCGTACGGCCGCGGCGACCTTGGCCCGGTCCGGGGCGTGGAACAGGTCGTTGCGGGGGTAGCCGCACTCCAGGACCTCGCCCCGGTAGCCGAACGAGCGCCGCAGGACCGGGGTCGAGAAGCCGTTCGGGGAGACCAGGACGCTCCACTGGCGGGCGCGCCGCTCGATGGTGGCGATGTAGGCGGCGTCGGCCTGCGCGGTACCCGCGAGGTCCAGGCCGATGCGCTTGAGGGGCGTGCCGTGCCAGGTCTGGACGACGAACTGGCCGTCGCGCCGCTCGTACCACTCGGGGAGCTGGGTGTTGGTGACGATGTGACGGCTGGTCGCCAGTGCCTCGTACCAGGCGGCCGAACCGTGTTCGATGGCGGTGACACCGGCCGGGACGCGCGCCTGCTGGTCGCGTACCACCCACAGGTGCTCGAACTCGGCTCCCCGGCGCACCAGTTCCTCGTGGACGGCGCGCGGCGAGTCGGAGTACTGACGTCCGCCGAAGCTGCTGTACAGGACGGTGTCGCGCACGGGCGCGGTGCGCCGGCCCCGGTACGTCCCGCGCAGCAGCCGCGTGCCGCGCGGCCCGCGTTCGGCGGCGGGGAGCACCGGCGCGGAGTCGATCAGCAACCGGTCGTGGTGGCGCCGCTCGACGACGTACGCGCGTCCGCCGAGGGTGCGGGCGGCGGGCAGGGTGCGGTGGGCGGCGGCCGGGATGCGCAACGGGGTCTCGTACGCATCGCCTTCCGCGCCGGGCTCGCGCAGGAAGAGGTACCAGTGCCCCTGCCCCAGCGGCAGCGGTCCGCCGGGTCCGTCCACGGCGTCCGGCCGGAACGCGGCCCGGAACCGCCGTGCCCCGCCGGTCCCGGAGAACGCGACGGGCAGGACGGCCTCCTCGTCGTGGCCGCTGTGCCGGGCCACGAGTTCGGCGCGGCGCCCGGCGCGGCCGGGGAAGGTGCCCTCCAGGACGAGCCGGCCGTCGTCCGCCCAGGCCGCGAGGTCGACGGCGGGCTGTACGGTGCGGTCGGCGATCAGCAGGTTGCCGCGGGCGCTCGCGGTGAGCCCGAGTTCGCGCCCCGGGGCCCGGTCCTTCGCCTCCATGCCTCCGTCCCCGTCCGCGTCCCCGTCCAGCGGGTAGCGGCCCGGGAGCACCGGTCCCGGTACGTCGATCGGCGTGCGGCGCCCGTCCGGGCCGACGAGGTGCACGCTGTACGCGATCTGCGCGGGCGGCGCCCCCTCCCCCTCCCCCGCGCGCGTCCGGGCGGCGGCGCGGGCGGCAACGAAGGCGTCGAGGGGAACGGGGGCGGTGAAGCGGCGCCAGCCGGACGACGCGGGTCCGGTGCTCTCGCGGGCCGTGACCGGGCAGTCGAAGGACGTCCCGGAGGGGTGGTGGGTGAGGGCGAGGCGCAGTGGCCCCCCGGCGAGCCGGGCACGGACCATGCCGTCGATCACCACGCTGCCGCCCCGCCCATCCGCTCCACGCGCGCCGTCCGCGCCGTCTCCACGGCGTTCGCCCACCGGGCCGCCCGCCCGATGGGACTCGAAGCGGGCGTCGATCCGTTCCGCGTGCAGCACCAGCGTGCCGTCGTCGAAGACGGGCACGATGCGGTGGTCGCCGTCCGGCCGGTGCACGGGCGGCGGGACGGCCGCCTCGTTCGTGGAGAGGGCGGAGCGGCGCAGCATGCCGTGCCCCGCGATGCCGACCTCCGGGCGCCAGGTGAGGAACGCGGGCCCGCGGCGCGCGTCGATGCGGAGCCGGGCCGGGTCGACGACTGTCTCGAATCCGGAGCGGTCGTAGTCGTGCAGGCTCTGCCTCGACCGCGCGGTGGCCTCGGGATCGACGACGGTGCGCAGCCGCAGCGGCACCAGGTGCCGGCGCCCGGCGCGCAGCCAGGCGGTCCGGAACTCGCTGATGCGTGAGGTGGCGGGCAGGTTCCGGATGTACGCGTAGCCGGACAGGTGCAGCCTGCCGTCCCGCCACCGGGCGTCCCGCAGCCGGGCGATGAGCGGCAGGTCCCGTCCGGCGACCTCGAGCACGGGGCGCGGGACGGGACCGGTGAGCACCGGGTAGGCAGCGGTGCGCCGCCGCGTGCCCCGCACCGCGAAGGCGCCTGGT
Source organism: Streptomyces sp. NPDC047982 (assembly GCF_043204165.1). NCBI lineage: Bacteria > Bacillati > Actinomycetota > Actinomycetes > Kitasatosporales > Streptomycetaceae > Streptomyces > Streptomyces sp. NPDC047982. The sequence continues at coordinate 165,338 of NZ_JBIDBS010000015.1, forward strand.
TCGGCCTTGTCGTGGCCCAGCAGCGCCAGCAGTTCGTCGGTCCGGCGTTCGCGTACGAGATGCCACATCAGCCGCAGCCGCACCGGCAGTGCGTCCAGGACGGCAGGGTCTGCGTGGTCGGTGAACTCGTTGGCGTACGTGAGGAAGGCGCGACGGTAGTCCTCGTCGCCGTCGGGCAGCGCCTCCATGAAGCACCAGAGGTCGTTGGCGAGGACGTGTTCCTCGTACCGCCGTTTGTCGGCGGCGCCGCGGTGCTCGTCGAGGAAGGCGGACACGCCGAGGACGTGCGAGGCACGGTCCTGGATGCCTCGGACGACGGCGCGGCGGGAGGTGACCGAGCCCGCCCGTTCGCGCCAGTGGTAGACCGTGTCCTTCAGGACGTCGACGGACCGGGCCAGGAAGTGGGCGGGCAGGACGACCGGGATGTCCTCGTAGAGCGCGCCGACGGGGAAGGCGAAGGCGTGCTCGTCCCAGAAGGAGCGGCGGAAGACCTTGTTGCAGGCGATCCGGTCGGCGGCGAGGTCCCAGTCGCGGGAGATGTGGGTGCGCAGCCGGGTCGTCGCCATCGGCCTGCGGAAGTCGGGCGACTGCTGGAGCTTCCCGGAGGGGCGCAGCCGCAGCACGTTGCCGGACGCGAAGTCGGAACCGGTCTCGTCCAGGGCCCCGACGAGGAGTTCGTACGCGCGGGGCGGGACCACGTCGTCGCTGTCGACGAACGCGAGGTGCCGGGCGCCCGGGTCGCAGTGGCGCACGCCGGTGTTACGGGCGTGGCCGAGGCCGCCGTTGGCCTGGCTGACGAGCCGGAAGCGGCGGTCGCGGGCGGCGAACCCGGTGGCCAGGTCCGCGCTGCCGTCGGTGGATCCGTCGTCGACGATCACCACTTCCAGATCGGTCATCGTCTGCTCAGCGAGGGACCGCAGACAGTCCGTCAGGAAGGGCTCGACGTTGTGGACGGGTACGACGACACTGAGCCGTGGCGGCATGGTGGGCACGTCCGTTCATCGGGGCCTGGCTGTCCGTACGGCTCAACCGCGTGGGCGGCCGGGGGTCACCGGCGTACTCCCTCCCGAACGGGTGACATCGGCGGCGCCGTGCTTACGCGCCGCCGTCCGGGTGCGCCGGTTTGCGCTCGGCGCCCGGCTGCCGCTGCCCCGGTACGGCACGGACCCGGCGGCCCCGGCGCCCGGCCGGGAATTCGCCCCGGAGCGCCGGTTCGGGGACCGGCTGGCGCTGCGGGCCGACCCGGTCCTCGCGCCCGGTCCCCGCACGGCCGCACGCCTCACGCACGCCTCAGGGCTTCACGCCTGGCCCAGCGTGCCCACGTGCCCGCATCGCGTCTTCACGCCCTGCCCGGATCGCCCTCCCGGAGCGCCGCGACCGCCGAGGCCGCCAGGTCGTCGAGATAGCCCTTGGGCAGCGGGGTGCGGACGACGGCGAGCCGCCAGTAGAGCGGGCCGATGATCAGATCCAGGGCCCGGTCCGGGTCGCTGTCCTCGGGCAGTTCGCCGCGCGCCACCGCGTCGCGCACGACCACGGCGGCGATGCCCTGCTGCGGGTCCAGCAGGGCGGCCTTGATCATGTCGGCGATCTCCGGATTGCGGGCCGCCTCGACCAGCAGGTCCGGAATGACCTGCGAGGCGACCGGGTGCCGCAGGGCGTACGCGGCGAGCTCCAGCACGGCGCGGACGTCCCCGTACAGCGAACCACTGGCCGGGGCCGGCATGCCCTGCACGGCCACGGCGGAGACCAGGTCGAGCACCAGGGCCAGCTTGGACTTCCAGCGCCGGTAGACGGCGGTCTTGCCGACGCCCGCGCGCCGGGCGATGCCCTCGATCGACATCCGGGCGAAACCCACTGCGGCCAGTTCCTCGAAGACCGCGCTGCGGATCGCGTCGGTGACGTCCTCGCGCAGCACGGCGGCTCCGGCGGGGGCACGGCGGCGGGTTCCGGGAGCGGTGGTCATGGGCTGAATCATAGTCCGTCACGACGAAACGGTTGCGTTGCGACGTCGGCGCGTCCTACCCTCAGCGTTGCGACGATACGGACCCGTTCCATCGGCCGATCCCGTATTCCCCCTCCCGTCGAAAGCGATCGTGGTGAGCCATACAACGACCCCTGCGGCCCCGGCCGACACCCCCGCCGCCGCGCCCCTCCCGTCGTACGCCCCGGGCGAGCTGGCCGCGCTCGCCGCCCGGCACGGCCTGACCGTGAGCGGGGCCCGGCCCTCGCTCAGTGCCTACGTCCGGCAGCTTTGGGACCGACGGCACTTCATCACGGCGTTCGCCACCGCCAAGCTGACCGCCCAGTACAGCCAGGCGAAGCTAGGCCAGATCTGGCAGATCATGACCCCGCTGCTGAACGCGACGGTCTACTACTTCATCTTCGGCGTGCTGATGGACACCAAGCGCAACGTCGAGGACTTCGTGCCGTTCCTCGTGACCGGCGTGTTCATCTGGACCTTCACCAGCAGCTCGATCACCGCCGGGACCCGTGCGATCAGCGGCAACATCGGGCTCGTCCGGGCGCTGCACTTCCCACGCGCCTCGCTGCCGATCGCGCTGGCCCTCCAGCAGCTCCAGCAGTTGCTGTTCTCGCTGGCCGCGCTGGCGCTGATCCTGATCGGGTTCGGGCAGTTCCCCAGGCCGTCCTGGCTGCTGGCGATCCCGGCGCTCTTCCTCCAGTCCGTGTTCAACACCGGCGTGTCCATGGCGGTGGCGCGGGTGACCGCCCGGACCCCGGACGTCGCCCAGTTGGTGCCGTTCGTCCTGCGCACCTGGATGTACGCCTCCGGTGTCATGTGGAGCGTGGACCAGATGCTCAAGGGCGACCGGGTCCCTCACATCGTCGAGCTGGCCCTGAAGTGCAATCCGGCCGCCGTCTTCATCGACCTGATGCGGTTCGCGCTCATCGACAGCTTCGACGCGTCCCATCTGCCGCCGCACGTGTGGGCGGTCGCCGCGGGCTGGGCGCTCGTGTGCGGCGTGGGCGGCTTCTTGTACTTCTGGCAGGCGGAGGAGCGGTACGGACGTGGCTGACCACAACGGCAACACCGGCGGCGGCGAGCGGGTGCCGACCGTCGTCGTGGACGACGTGCACATCACGTACAAGGTCAACGGCGCCCGTACCGGACGGGGCAGCGCCACCTCGGCGCTCAGCCGTATCGTCTCGCGCCGCCAAGCCCCCGGGGTGCGCGAGGTGCACGCCGTGAAGGGGGTGAGCTTCGCGGCGTACCGGGGTGAGGCCATCGGACTGATCGGTTCCAACGGTTCGGGGAAGTCGACGCTGCTGAAGGCGATCGCCGGACTGCTGCCCGCGTCCGAGGGCCGGGTGTACACCCAGGGCCAGCCCTCGCTGCTCGGCGTGAACGCGGCGCTGATGGGCGATCTGACCGGGGAGCGCAACGTGGTGCTCGGTGGCCTCGCGATGGGCATGTCCCGGGCCCAGGTCCGCGAGCGCTACCAGGAGATCGTCGACTTCTCGGGCATCAACGAGAAGGGCGACTTCATCACGCTGCCGATGCGGACGTACTCCTCCGGCATGGGCGCCCGGCTGCGTTTCTCGATCGCGGCGGCCAAGAGCCACGACGTGCTCCTGATCGACGAGGCCCTGTCCACCGGGGACGCCAGGTTCCAGCGGCGCAGCAAGGAACGGATCGTGGAGCTGCGCGAGGAGGCCGGGACGGTCTTCCTGGTCAGCCACAGCAACAAGTCGATCACCGAGACGTGCGAACGGGCGATCTGGCTGGAGGCGGGGACGCTGCGGATGGACGGCCCGGCGGACGAGGTCGTGGCCGCGTACGAGAGGTTCACCTCCGGCGGCAGGTGAGCGGGGGGCGGACCACCGGAAACCTCACGAGCGGCAACGACGACGAGGGCGGGGCGGTCACCGCAGATCCGGTGACCGCCCCGCCCTCGTCAGACGTCCTCCGCCCGTGCCGGGCGATCAGGCGTCCGGCCCCGTCGGGCGCCGCGCACCCTCGTCAGGTGTCGCGCACGCCCTGCGCCGGGGGCCTTCCTACGTGTGCGTGCGCAGGAGCGTCCGCATCGTCCGCATGGCCACCGACAGGTTCGCCAGGTCGAACGCGTCCGAGCCCTGGATCTCCTCCAGGGTGGAACGCGACCGGGTGAGGATCGCCGCGTTCTTCTCCTCCCACGCCTCGAACCGCTCCTGGGGCGTCGAGCCCCCGTTGCCCACGGACAGCACGTCCGCGGTGAGCGCGGCGTGCGCCGCGTACAGGTCCTCGCGGATGGAGGCGCGGGCCATGGACTGCCAGCGGTCGGCCCGCGGAAGCTCGATGATCCGGTCCATCAGCTGGGTGATGCCGAGCCGATCCGCGAGGTCGTAGTACACCGCGGCGACGGCGAGCGGCTCCTTGCCGGTGCGTTCCGCGATCGCCACGACGTCCAGCGCCGGGAAGGCGGAGGAGAATCCGGCGACCCGCTGGGCGAGCTCGCCCGGGACGCCCGCCTCGGTCAGCTCGTCCAGGATCGACTGGTACCACTCCAGGTCGGCGCCCTGGAGCACCTTCGGCAGCTCCGCCCAGACCTGCTCGACGCCCGACTTGAAGAAGTCGATCGTCTCGGCGATCGCCAGCGGCTGCGGCCGGTTGCCGAGCAGCCAGCGCGTACCGCGCTCGACGAGCCGGCGCGAGTGCAGCCGGATCCGGGTCTGGACGTCCGCGGCGACCTTGTTGTCGAGCGCCTCGACGGCGTCCCACACCTCACCGAGGCCGAAGATCTCGCGGGCCGCGAACTGCGCCCGCACGATCTCCTCGATGGACGCGCCGGTCTCTTCCTGGAACCGGTGCAGGAAGCTCGAACCGCCGGTGTTGACGGTGTCGTTGACCAGCACCGTGGTGATGATCTCGCGGCGCAGCGCGTGCCCGTCGACCGCCTCGGGGAACTGCTCGCGCAGCTGGCACGGGAAGTAGGCGTGCAGCAGCTTCTGGAGGTGCGGGTCGTCCGGGAGGCTGGTCCGGATCAGGTCCCGGGCCGCCGTGATCTTGGTGTAGGCGAGCAGCACGGCCAGCTCCGGCTGGGTCAGCCCCTTGCCGCTGTTCAGCAGCTCGCGGATCTGCCGGTCGCTGGGCAGGAACTCCAGCCCGCGGTCCAGGTCCCCGTCGCGGCCGAGCCGTCGCATGAAGCGCTGGTGGGCGTGGAGCAGGGACGCCGACTGGGCGGTGGCGTTGGCGAGCGCCACGTTCTGTGCGTAGTTGTTGCGCAGCACCAGGCGGCCGATCTCGTCGGTCATCTCGGCCAGCAGCTTGTTGCGCTGCTTGACGGTCATGTCGCCGTCGCGGACGAGACCGTTGAGCAGGATCTTGATGTTCACCTCGTGGTCGGAGGTGTCCACACCGGCGCTGTTGTCGATCGCGTCGGTGTTGATCCTGCCGCCGCCCCGGGCGAACTCGATCCGGCCGAGCTGGGTGGCGCCGAGGTTGCCGCCCTCGCCGACGACCCTGGCCCGCAGGTCCCGGCCGTCGACCCGGATCGCGTCGTTGCCCTTGTCACCGACGTCGGCGTTCGACTCGGCGGAGGACTTGATGTACGTGCCGATGCCGCCGTTCCACACCAGGTCGACGGGGGCCTTGAGGATGGTCTGCATGAGGTCGGCGGGCGTCATCTTGGTGATGCCCGGCTCGATGCCCAGGACCTCGCGCATGTGCGCGTTGACCGGGATGGACTTGGCGGTGCGCGGGTGGACGCCGCCGCCCGCGGAAAGCAGGTTCTTGTCGTAGTCGGCCCAGGAGCTGCGCGGCAGGTCGAAGAGGCGGCGCCGCTCGGCGTACGAGGCGGCGGCGTCCGGCGTGGGGTCGATGAAGATGTGCCGGTGGTCGAAGGCGGCGACGAGGCGGATGTGCTCGGAGAGCAGCATGCCGTTGCCGAACACGTCGCCCGACATGTCGCCGACGCCGACGACGGTGAAGTCCTGGGTCTGGGTGTCGTGGCCGAGCTCGCGGAAGTGCCGCTTTACGGACTCCCAGGCGCCCCGGGCGGTGATGCCCATGCCCTTGTGGTCGTAGCCCGCGGAGCCGCCGGATGCGAACGCGTCGCCGAGCCAGAAGCCGTATCCGACGGCGACCTCGTTGGCGATGTCGGAGAACTTCGCGGTGCCCTTGTCGGCGGCGACGACCAGGTACGTGTCGTCCTCGTCGTGCCGGACGACGCCCTCGGGCGGCACGACCTCGCCGGCCACCATGTTGTCGGTGATGTCGAGCAGCGCCGAGATGAACGTGCGGTACGAGGCGATGCCCTCGGCCATCCAGGCGTCCCGGTCGACGGCCGGGTCCGGAAGCCGCTTGGCGACGAAGCCGCCCTTCGCGCCGACCGGCACGATGACGGTGTTCTTCACCATCTGTGCCTTGACCAGGCCGAGGATCTCCGTACGGAAGTCCTCCCGCCGGTCCGACCAGCGCAGCCCGCCTCGGGCGACCTTGCCGAAGCGCAGGTGCACACCCTCGACGCGCGGCGAGTAGACCCAGATCTCGAACGCCGGGCGGGGCGCGGGCAGGTCCGGGATGGACTGCGGGTCGAACTTCATCGAGACGTAACCGTGCGGCTCGCCGTCGGCCCCCGGCTGGAAGAAGTTGGTGCGCAGGGTGGCCTTGATGACGGTGAGGAAGGACCGCAGGATCCGGTCCTCGTCGAGCGAGGCGACCTGGTCCAGGGCCCCGTCCAGCTCCTCCAGGAGTCCGTCGGTCAGCTCGGTGCCGGCGCTCTGCCGCTCCGGGGCCATCCGGGCCTCGAAGAGGGAGACCAGCAGCCGGGTGGTGTGGACGTTGTTGCGGAGAGTGCTCTCCATGTAGTCCTGGCTGAAGGTCGAACCGGCCTGCCGCAGGTACTTCGCATAGGCGCGCAGCACCATCGCCTGGCGCCAGGTCAGCCCGGCGCCCAGCACCAGCGCGTTGAAGCCGTCGTTCTCGGCCGCGCCGGTCCACACGGCGGCAAAGGCGTCCTGGAACCGGTCCCGGGCGTCGTCGGCGAGGTAGGCGCCGGTGCCGTTGGTCTGCGGCATCCGCAGACCGAAGTCGTAGATCCACGCGTGGGTGCGGTCCGCGCAGCGCAGCTCGTACGGGCGCTCGTCGACGACCTCGACGCCGAGCCGTTGCAGGGCGGGGAGGACCGCGGACAGCGAGACCTGCTCACCGGTCCGGTAGATCTTGAACCGGCGCTCGCCGGGGGCCGCGCCGACCGGCTCGTACAGGCTGAGGGCGAAGTCCTTCTCGTCCTTCTTGAGCGCTTCGAGGTGGACGAGGTCGGCCACCGCGGCGCGCGGCGAGTGGTCGGCCTTGTAGCCCTCGGTGAAGGCACGGCCGTACTGGCGCAGCAGCTCGGCGGCGCGCTCCTCGCCGCACTCGGCGGTCAGGGCCTCCTGGAAGCCGTCGGCCCAGGAGCGGGCGGCCTCGACGAGCCGGGCCTCGATGCGGTCGGCCTCGGCGTCGGTGAGGTCGGGCAGCTCGGTGCCGGGCGCGACCCGGACGACGAAGTGCAGCCGGGAGAGGATCGACTCGGTGTTCCAGGCGGTGAAGTCGACGCTGGTGCCGCCCAGCTCCTCCTTGAGGATGTCGATCAGCCGCAGTCGTACGCCGGTGGTGTAGCGGTCGCGCGGCAGGTAGACGATCGCGGAGTAGTAGCGCCCGTACTCGTCCTGGCGCAGGTAGAGCCGCAGCCGGCGGCGCTCCTGCAGGTACAGCACGGAGGTGACGACGGAACGCAGCTGGTCGACGGGCGTCTGGAACAGCTCGTCGCGCGGGTACGTCTCCAGGATCTGGAGCAGGTCGCGGCCGTCGTGGCTGTTGGGCGAGAAGCCCGCGCCGTCCAGCACCTCGGCGACCTTGCGGCGGATGACGGGCACCCGGCGCACGGACTCGGTGTAGGCGGCGGACGAGAAGAGGCCGAGGAAGCGGCGCTCCCCGATGACGTTGCCGTCGGCGTCGAACTTCTTCACGCCGACGTAGTCGAGGTAGCTGGGGCGGTGGACGGTCGCCCGGCTGTTGGCCTTGGTGAGGATGAGGAGCTTGCGCTCGCGGGCCTTGGCCCGGACATCGGCGGGCAGCCGGTCGAAGGACGGGCTGACGGGGTGGGCCTCGTCGATGCTGTGGTGCGGGTCGGAGCGCAGGATGCCCAGGCCGGTGCCGGGCACGGCGGCCAGCGCGTCGTCGTCCTTCAGCTCGTACTCGCGGTAGCCGAGGAAGGTGAAGTGGTCGGCGGCCAGCCAGCGCAGCAGCTCCCTGGCCTCGTTGACCTCCTCGTCGGCGAGGTCGTCGAGCGGCTCGCCGGGCAGGTCGTCGGCGATGCGGAGCGCGGCGTCGCGCATCTTCTCCCAGTCCTCGACGGCCTCCCGTACGTCGGACAGCACCCGCAGCAGGTCGGCGGAGATCTGCTGGAGGTCGGAGCGGTCGGTCTCGCGGTCGATCTCGACGTGGATCCAGGACTCGACGACCGCGTCGTGCGGCAGCTCGGTGCCCTTGGCACCCTTGACGCGGGTGGTCTTCGTCGCCTTGGCGCCCTTGGCCGGCTTGGCGTCCTTCCGGGCCTGCGGGGTCGGCTGGAGGCCGTTGCCCTCGGAGAGGACCTCGATGAGCTTGCCGGTGACGTCGCGGCGCACGACGACCTGCGGGTGGATCACGACGTGGATGCCGCGGCCCTGGCGGGACAGTTCGTTGGTGACGGAGTCGACCAGGAACGGCATGTCGTCGGTGACGACCTCGACGACGGAGTGGCTGGACGTCCAGCCGTTCTCCTCGACCGTCGGGGTGTGCACCCGGACGTTCGCCGTGCCCTGCGGGCGGACCTCCGCGAGCCGGTAGTGGGAGGCGGCGGCGCCGAACACGTCGACGGGGTCCCGGCCGCTGATGTCCTCCGGAGCGGTGTGCAGGTAGTAGCGCTGGAGGTACGCGAGGATCGTTTCCTGTTCGGGACGCTCCTGTCCCGTCCCGGTGCCGTCGGCCCCCGCGCCCGCCTGCGGGGCACCACCCGGGCCACCGACACCACCGCCCGGGCTGTGGTCAGCTACCTGGGCGGCCCGTGCGAGCAGCTCGGCCTTGGCTTCGTCCAGCTTGGTCTGCATGTCCTCTGGCTCCTGTCGCGCGCCGTTGCGTGACGTAGGTGTAAACAGTGACGTACCGCCATGACACGGGTTTTCCGGTCCGAGTCGACGGTATGCCGCTATGAGGGGTGTCCGGGGCGGTATCGGCAATTCTTGACCGTCGGCCCGGGTGGAGAGGATCAGGCATGGCCCGGGTGCTGAGGCACTCCGGGCGCAGGCCGGGGGCTCCGCTGCCCCCGAGGCATATCGCGCTGATCACGGGGTCCAGGCTATCTCGCTCGCCCCCATACCCGTCACGAGCCGCATGTGTACAAAAGATGGTCGGGAAGTTTGACACTCTGGACAGCGCTTCGCCCCGTGTTGCCGCACTCTGGTAGACGGAACAGGCCGACGACCCGTGGGAGCCCCGCGATGGCACCGAAGATCCTGATCGTCACCGGCGACGCCGCCGAGTCGCTGGAGGTCCTCTATCCCTACCAGCGGCTGCGGGAGGAGGGCTACGACGTCCACATCGCCGCCCCCGCCCGTAAGACGCTCCGCTTCGTGGTCCACGACTTCGAGCCCGGCTACGACACGTACACGGAGAAGCCCGGCTACACCTGGCCCGCCGACCTGGCCTTCTCCGAGGTCGCCCCGGGGGACTACGTGGCGCTGGTCGTACCGGGCGGCCGGGCCCCCGAGTACCTGCGCAACGACCCGGAGCTGCGCAAGATCCTCAAGGCGTTCTTCGACTCGGACCGGCCCGTCGCCCAGATCTGCCACGGCCCGCTGATGACGGCGGCGGTCGGCGCGCTGGCCGGCCGGCGCGTCACGGCCTACCCCGCTCTGGAGCTGGACATGCAGGCGGCGGGCGCCACCTTCGAGGATCACGAGGCCGTGGTCGACGGCACGCTGGTCTCCTCCCGTGCCTGGCCGGACCATTCGGCGTGGATGCGTGAATTCCTGAAGGTGCTCCGCACGAAGGCGCCGGTGACCGCCTGAGCACGAGCTCCCGAGGACCGACTGACAGGATGCGCGACACCTTCGAGGACACCCCGGGTGCGCGGCAAGCGCAGGCCCGGGGGTACGTGGGAGACCCGGGCGGCCCGTACCGCCTGCCGTGTCACCCGGTCACCCTCACGTACGAGGACGGACACCCCGGTGGACGGCAGGCCCGGGGCACACGGACGGCCCGTACCACCCGCCGTGTCGCCGGGCCGTCCTCACGCCGTCCGTATCACGCCGGTGGTCTCACCCGGTGATCCTCGTGGCCAGGTCGGCGGCCTCGGCCAGACTGTCCACCACCGGCACCCCGGCCGCCTCCAGGCTGGCCCTGCTGTGCGATCCCCCGGTGTAGAGCACTGCCTTGGCGCCGACGTGCGCCGCGGCCACGGCGTCGTCCACGGCATCGCCGATGACCACCGTGTACTCCGGGGATATTCCGTCCAGCGCGGCGATGTGCCGTTCCATGTGCCGCGCCTTGCTGCCGCCGGACGGGCCGGTGCGCCCGTCGACCCGCAGGAAGTGCCGTTCGATGCCGTATCCCCGCACCACGGGGACCAGCTGCTCATGCCCGTACATGCTCAGCAGCGACTGGCTCCCGCCGGTCAGCCGCCACTGCGAGAGCAGGTCCTCGGCGCCCTCGGTGAGCCCGCAGGCGGCGCGCTCCTCGGTGTAGTACTCGTGGAAGAGCACGTCCATCCGCTCCCACTCGGCGTCCGTGGGGAGCCGTCCCATCAGCCGCTCGTAGAAGCGGGGGATCGGGACGCAGTACATCTCGCGGTACTGGTCCAGCGTGATGGGCTCCAGCCCGACCGCGCCGAACGCGGCGTTGGTCGCCCCGACGACCGCCGCGTTGTCGTCGAGCAGAGTGCCGTTCCAGTCCCAGACCAGATGCGTGCGGTGCTTCCCGTGTGTCCCCATGCCCTAGAAAGTACCGCGAGGGTCCGACCATCCCTGCCGGAGCGGTCGTGACCGGGACGGTGGTGACGCACGAGGCGTTCCGCCCGGTGCCCTGCCCCGGTGCCCGGCCCGCGCTCCCGCCTCCGACGCTCAGCCGATCAGGTTCGGGATCTCCTGGATGCCGAACCACAGCAGCTCGTGGTCCTCGGCGCCGTCCACGGTGAACTGCGCGTCGTCGTCACCGAGGTCCGCCGCGCCCAGGGCCGCTGAGGCGGCGCTGACGTCCTTCTCGGCCTCGTCCGCGTCGACGTGCACCGAGGCCGCCACGGCCAGGGACACGGGAGACGCGATGCGCACCTCTCCGAGCGACGAAGCGTCGAGGCTGCGGTCCGGGTCGGCCACGGCCGCACCATCCGGTACGTCGACGGCGACGACGACCCTTCGGCGTACGGCGTCCGGGTCCCCGGCGATCAGTCGCAGCGAGGCGGCGGCGGCCCGGTTGAGCGCCGCGTACTCCAGCTCCTCGATGTCGTCGGAGACGTACCACTCGCGCAGCCCGGGAGTCACCGCGTAGGCGATCAGTGGACCGGGACCGATCTCGCCCGCCCGGTGCGCCGCTGCGAGACCGGAAAGGGTCAGGGGGACGTACACGCGCATGGCTGGCCGCTTTCGTAGTCGGAATCGCCCTCAGGATACGTGCGACGTCCTCCTTTGGGGCTACGCGCACCGGGGCCGTCCCCGTCCACCCGGCGACCGCACCTCACCCTCCTCCTGCCCGCCGCACACTCCGCGCGCCACCACCCCCGTCACCCGGATAGGTGATTCGCCCCGACCGTGTCAGACGCCACACCGGCGCTTGCGGGGGCCTCGTCGCCACCGTAGAAGGTCCCCATCGGAAGTTACCGCCCGGTATCGATCCGGGCCTGAAGCACGGGGGCAATGCGCGTTGAGCACGAACAGGACCCGGCCCGCCGGCCGCCAGGACCGGTGCAGGCCCGAAACCGTCCCTCCGCAGCGCACGAGGGCTCCGCGGCGCGTCCGGCCCCATCACTGGTTCGCCGAGCGCCTCCTGGCCGTTCTCAGCGGCCAGCGCCCGGTGCACTGGATGCTCGGGCACACCATCGGCGAGGCGTACGACCAACTGGCCGAACTGGCCCCGCACAGCCCGCTCAGGGCCCCTGGCGCGCGCCCCGTGATCCGGATGTGCCACGGCGCCCAGCCCGTTCCGGGTGTGGTGGAGGCGTGCGCGAGCATCGCGGCGGGCGAGCGGGTACGCGCCATCGCCTTCCGCCTGGAGCAGGGCAAGGACCTGCGCTGGCGCTGCGCGGCGGTGGAGATGGGCGACGACTGCCTGCCGGCGGCCACGCCCCGATGAGGACCGCGCCGATGTCCCCCCGGCATACGAAAAACCGCGTTCAGGACTGCGCGGTTCGCACTCCGGGAACACCCGCAAGCGCGCAGGGCCGGGGGGGGAAGCGCACTCCGAGCCGCGGCAGACGCGCCCGACCGTCACGCCCCGGCGCCGCCGGAGCAACCCCGGGACGGCCCCGCGTCCCCGCGTGGCCGACGGGGAACGCACCGGGGCCGGGCACCCGCGAGGAGTGCCCGGCCCCGGCCGCACCGTATTCCGGCCGCCACCGCCCGTACGCCGACGGGCCCGGCGTCACTTCTTCCGGCGGCGCCCGCCTCCACCGCTCTTCTGCGCCTTGCGCCGCTCCGCACGGGTCATGCCGTCCGGGGCGGGCACGGCGGCGCCACCGCCGTTGGAGAAGTCGCCCTCGACGACCCCGCCCTCACCGTCGACCGTGGGGGCGGAGAAGTGCAGCCGGTCCGGGCGCTGCGGAGCGTCGAGCCCCTTGGCCCGGATCTCCGGACGCGCCGCCGGCACGAGGTCCTCCTTGGCGAGCGAGGCGCGCTCGGCCTCGTCCTGCACCGGAACCTCCTCGACGTGCTGCTCGACCTGGACCTCCAGGTTGAACAGGTAGCCGACGGACTCCTCCTTGATGCCCTCCATCATGGCGTTGAACATGTCGAAGCCCTCGCGCTGGTACTCGACCAGCGGGTCCTTCTGCGCCATGGCGCGCAGGCCGATGCCCTCCTGGAGGTAGTCCATCTCGTAGAGGTGCTCACGCCACTTGCGGTCCAGGACGGACAGCACCACACGCCGCTCCAGCTCACGCATGATGTCCGAACCCAGCTGCTTCTCACGCGCCTCGTACTGCTCGTGGATGTCGTCCTTGATGGACTCACCGATGAATTCGGCGGTGATCCCGGCCCGGTCGCCGACCGCCTCCTCCAGGTCCTCGATGGTGATCTTCACCGGGTAGAGCTGCTTGAACGCACCCCACAGCCGGTCCAGGTCCCACTCCTCGGCGAAGCCCTCGGCGGTCTCCTGGCGGATGTAGTCGTCGATCGTGTCGTCCATGAAGTGACGGATCTGGTCCTGCAGGTCCTCGCCCTCCAGGACCCGGCGGCGCTCGCCGTAGATGACCTCGCGCTGCCGGTTGAGCACCTCGTCGTACTTCAGGACGTTCTTGCGCGTCTCGAAGTTCTGCTGCTCGACCTGCGACTGGGCCGACGCGATCGCCCGCGTCACCATCTTGTTCTCGATCGGCACGTCGTCCGGCACATTGGCCATCGACATGACGCGCTCGACCATCTGTGCCTTGAACAGTCGCATCAGGTCGTCGCCGAGTGACAGGTAGAAGCGGGACTCGCCCGGGTCGCCCTGACGGCCGGAACGACCGCGCAGCTGGTTGTCGATACGCCGCGACTCGTGCCGCTCGGTGCCCAGGACGTAGAGCCCACCGAGCGCCTTGACCTCTTCGAACTCCGCCTTGACGGCCTGCTCGGCCCTCTCCAGCGCGCCGGGCAGCGCCGCCGCCCACTCCTCGACGTGCTCGACGGGGTCGAGACCGCGCTGGCGCAGCTCGGCCTCGGCGAGGTCGTCGGGGTTGCCGCCGAGCTTGATGTCGGTGCCTCGTCCGGCCATGTTGGTGGCGACCGTGACCGCGCCCTTGCGGCCGGCCTGGGCGACGATCAGCGCCTCCCGGTCGTGCTGCTTGGCGTTGAGGACCTCGTGCTGGACACCGCGCTTGGACAGCTGCTGCGAGAGGTACTCGGACTTCTCGACCGACGTGGTGCCGACGAGGATCGGCTGGCCCTTCTCGTGCTTGTCGGCGATGTCGTCGACGACCGCGGCGAACTTCGCGACCTCGGTCCGGTAGATCAGGTCCGACTGGTCGACGCGCTGCATCGGCCGGTTCGTCGGGATCGGGACGACGCCCAGCTTGTAGATCTGGTGGAACTCGGCGGCCTCGGTCATCGCCGTACCGGTCATGCCGGAGAGCTTGCCGTAGAGGCGGAAGAAGTTCTGCAGGGTGATCGTGGCGAGCGTCTGGTTCTCGTCCTTGATGTCCACCCCTTCCTTCGCCTCGATCGCCTGGTGCATGCCCTCGTTGTAGCGGCGGCCGGCGAGGATACGGCCGGTGTGCTCGTCGACGATCATGACCTCGCCGTCGATGACGACGTAGTCCTTGTCCTTCTTGAAGAGTTCCTTGGCCTTGATGGCGTTGTTGAGGTACCCGACGAGGGGCGTGTTCACCGACTCGTAGAGGTTCTCGATGCCGAGCCAGTCCTCGACCTTCGAGACGCCGGACTCATGGATGGCGACGGTCCGCTTCTTCTCGTCGACCTCGTAGTCGCCGGTCTCCTCGACCCCCTTGAGGGGGTTGCCCGCCTCGCCCTTGGTCAGGCGCGTGACCAGCTTGGCGAAGTCCCCGTACCACTTGGTGGCCTGGTCGGCCGGACCGGAGATGATCAGCGGCGTACGGGCCTCGTCGACGAGGATCGAGTCGACCTCGTCGACCACGGCGAAGTTGTGGCCGCGCTGGACGAGCTCGTCCGCGGACCAGGCCATGTTGTCGCGGAGGTAGTCGAAGCCGAACTCGTTGTTCGTGCCGTACGTGATGTCGCAGGCGTACTGCTCACGGCGCTGGGCGGGCGTCATGTTGGCGATGATGCAGCCGACGGTCAGGCCGAGGAACTTGTGGACCCGTCCCATCAGCTCGGAGTCGCGCTCGGCCAGGTAGTCGTTGACCGTGATCAGGTGCACGCCCTTGCCGGACAGCGCGTTGAGGTACGCGGGCAGGGTGCCGACCAGGGTCTTCCCCTCGCCGGTCTTCATCTCGGCCACATAGCCGAGGTGCAGAGCCGCGCCACCCATGATCTGGACGTCGTAGTGGCGCTGTCCGAGGACTCGCTTGGCGGCCTCACGGACGGTCGCGAACGCTTCGGGAAGCAGGTCGTCCAGGCTCTCGCCGGCCGCGTACCGTTCCTTGTACTCGTCGGTGAGCGCCCGCAGCTCGGCGTCGGAGAGGTTGACGAAGTCCTCTTCGATGGAGCTGACCTGGTCCGCGATGCGGTGCAGTTTGCGCAGGATCTTGCCTTCGCCTGCACGCATGAGCTTGTTGAAGACGGACACTGAGGCTGGTCTCCTTGCCGGTCGGGCCTGGCACTGGGTCGGGTGTGGACACTGGCGCGGGCACGGCAGGCGGGCCCCACCGCAACGGCCATCGTAAGCGAGGACCCCGTCACACCGGGAGGGCTGCCGCCGCGTCGCCTGCGCCTGTCCCCCCGTCCGTCAACGGACGGGGGCGTCCGAAGGTGCCGGGAAGTCCGAAAAGTGTTCGCATACCGGCCGCAGCCTCACCACAATCCGTGCATGGAGCCGATCACCCTCACCACCGAACGTCTGCTGCTGCGCCCCTTCACCGAGGCCGACGTGGACGGGATCCACGCGGCCTGTCAGGACCCGGACATCCAGCGCTGGACGGTCGTGCCCTCCCCCTACCGCCTCGCCGACGCGGAGTTCTTCGCGCGGGAGCTGTGCCCGGGCGGCTGGCGCGACGACTCCATGTACAACTTCGCGGTGGTGCTGCGGGAGGGCGGCGCCCTGGCGGGCGCCCTCGGCATCACGCGCTGCAACCTTCCGGACACGTACGAGGTGGGGTTCTGGACCGCCGAGGAACACCGGGGCCACGGCTACACGGCGGAGGCGGTGTTGTCCGCCGCCCACTGGACCTTCACCTCGCTCGGCGGTGACCGGCTGGAGTGGCGCGCCGAGACCGGCAACGCCGCCTCGCGCGCCGTAGCGCTGCGGGCCGGCTTCCGGATGGAGGGCGAGCAGCGGTCGGGCCTGCTCAACAAAGGGGTTCGGCGCGACGCGTGGACAGGCGCGCTGCTCCCGTCCGACCTCGGCCTGACGGGCAACCGGGCCTATCTGCCCACGACCACCTGAGACCGATCGGCCACCGGCCCGTCGCCCGGCCGGTCGGCCGTTCCGCCTCCGCCCGTCATTCCTTGCCCGTCCGCCACGCAGCCGCACAGTCGCTCCGCGGCCGGTTGTCAGTGCCTGCCTCTGTTGTCAGTGCCTGCCTCTAAGGTGCGGGACATGACGCTCGTGCCTCCTCCCGCCGTCGAACTCTCCGCCGATCAGGCGCGCAGGATAGCCCTGCGTGCCCAGGGCTTCCTGGGTGTCCCGAACCGCAGGGCCGGGGTTCCGGGAGTGCTGCGACATCTCGGCGCCGTCCAGCTCGACACGATCTCGGTGCTCGCGCGTTCGCACGAGCTGATTCCGTACGCGCGCCTCGGCGCGGTCGGCCGGCCCTCGGTCGAGCAGGCGTACTGGTCGGGCGGCCGCACCTTCGAGTACTGGTCGCACGCGGCCTGCATCCTCCCGGTCGAGGAGTGGCCGCACTTCGCGTTCCGCCGCCGCGCCTACCGTTCCCGCTCCCACTGGCACCACGACCTGCCCGACGGCGCCTATGAAACGGTGATCAAGCAGCTGCGCGCCGAGGGCCCGCTGACGGCCACGGAACTGGGCGGCGCGAAGAACGGCGGCGAGTGGTGGGACTGGTCGGAGTCGAAGGTCGCCGTCGAGCGCGCCCTGATGTACGGCGAGGTGGTGTGCACCGAGCGCCGCGGCTGGAAGCGGGTGTACGACCTCGCGGAGCGGGCTCTGCCCGATGCCGTGCTGCACGACGATCTGGACGACGCCGAGTGCCTGCGCCGGCTGGTGGCGCTCGCGGGGCGGTCCCTGGGAGTCGGCACCCGCGCCGACATCGCGGACTACCACCGGCTCAAGGGAGAGCAGTTCGACGCGGTCGTGGCGGACTCCGGCCTGGTGCCGGTGACGGTACGGGGCTGGGCGAAGCCCGCCTGGGCCGACCCCGCGGCGCTGGCCTCGGAGCCGCGCGGGAGGTACCGCACGACCCTGCTGTCACCGTTCGACTCCCTGATCTGGGAGCGGGCGCGCACCGAGCGGCTCTTCGGCTTCACGCACCGCCTGGAGGCGTACGTCCCCAGGGCCAAGCGGATACACGGCTACTTCGCGATGCCGTTGCTGGCGGCCGGAAGGCTGCTGGGCCGCGTGGACCCGGCGCGTGAAGGCAGCACACTGGTCGCCCGTCAGGTGTCCCTGGAGGGCCGCAAGGCGGTGGTGCCGATGGCCGAGGCGCTGGCGGAGGCCGCGTCCTGGGTCGGCTGCACGGACGTTCGGCTGGAGCGGGTCGATGCTCCGGAACTGCGTGGGCCGCTCGTCCAGGAGGTCGCTCGCGCCCTGGCGTGACCCCGCCCCGCCGCCTTCCGCGTCCTCCTGCGGCGTACCCCGACTCGCCGGGCCCCCGTCACGCCCGGCGGCATCACGTCCGCCACCGTCGCTGCCCGGCGCCTTCATGTCCGGCAGCGACGGCTCCGGTACCGCCGGGCCCGGTGCCGTCACCCGGCCCGTCGCGTCACCGGACCGGTCACCTGATCTCCAGGATCTTCTCCCGCATGGCATAGACCACGGCCTCCATCCTGGAGTGCAGTTGCAGCTTCTCCAGGATGTTGCGGACGTGGTTCTTCACGGTGTTCTCGGAAATGAACAGTTCCTTCGCGATATCGCGATTGTTCATGCCGGTGGCGACGAGCTTCAGCACCTCGAGCTCCCGGTCGGTGAGCCGCGGTGCGGGTACCAGCCTGCGCTCGTCGGTCCGCTGGATCATCGACTTGAACTCGGTGAGCAGCTTCGACGCCATGGACGGGCTGATCTGGGACTGACCGTCGGCGACCGCGCGGATCGCCGTGGCCACCTCGTCCGTGGAGATCTCCTTGAGGAGGTAACCGGTGGCGCCTGCTTTGATCGCGTCGTAGAGGTCGGCCTCCTCGTCGCTGATCGTCAGCATGATGATCTTCGCGCTGGGTGCCACCTCCTTGATCGACGTGCATGCCTCGATGCCGCCGCGCCTGGGCATCCGTACGTCCATCAGCACGATGTCGGGCAGCAGGTCGGCCGCCTTGTCGACCGCCTCGGCACCATCACCCGCCTCGCCCACGACCTGGATGTCCTCCTCCTGGGCGAGGACGATCTCCAAACCTCTGCGGAAGAGCGCGTGGTCATCCACGACGAGGACCCTGATCGGCTCCTTGCGGGAACCGCTGCCCGCGTCCGCACCGGTGTCGTCGGCGTGATGCGCATCGCGCACGGGCCCGAAGGCGTCCGCCATCGTTCCTCCCCCTGAAGGCCATGGCCTGAAGTTCACAACGGTCCGCCAACAGCGGCTCTCCGGAAAGCCGTTGGCTTGGGACGACATGATTTCATGCCTGGACGCCCGAGCGGTGATCCCGCAGACCGCACACGTGTGCCCCTGGGGGCGCACAGACGCTCCAGGGGCACCGTGGAAGGGTGACGTCAGCCGCCGAGCGCACCGCCCGCGCCGCTCGCTCCGTCGGCCGCGAGCGGATCGGTCCTCAGGTGGATGACACCGTAGTCATAGGCATGTCGTCGGTAGACGACGCTGGGTTCCTTCGTCTCGGAGTCGACGAACAGATAGAAGTCGTGCCCGACCAATTCCATCTCGTAGAGCGCCTGGTCGAGCGACATCGGTGCGGCGACGTGCGTCTTCTCGCGCATCACCAGCGGCCCTTCGCCCTGGACCTCCAGGGAACCGAATCTGGTCGTCGGTACGGACGGAGCCGCCTCGCCGGGGACCAGCACGCCCTCGCCGTTGAACGACGCGGCATTCGGAACGGCCTCGGCCACCTCGGCGGCGGGAATCCGGCCGTTGCCCCGGCGGCTGTAGCGCTTGTCGTGCTGCTTGCGCAGCCGCGCCTCCAGCTTGCCGGTGGCCAGGTCCAGCGCCGCATACGGGTCGCCGGCCGCAGCTTCCGCCCGGATGACCGGACCACGGGACCGGAGCGTGATCTCCACCCGGTCGGAACGGTCGGCCTGACGGGGATTCGGCTCCTTGGACACCTCGACGTCGAGGCTGATCACCTTGCCGTCGAACTTCTGGATCTTGTCCAGCTTCAGCTTCTCGGCCACGTGCTTGCGGAACCGCTCGGGCACCTCGGTCTTGCGGCCCTTGACGACGATGTCCACGCAGAACTCCGTTCCCGGATCGCTCCGCTCAGCAGCGGAGCATCTCCCTTTTGCACCAGGCCCCGGTATTGACCGGAGCCGCGGACTGGGTGACGTCCACCTCCTCCCCCAGCGGTGGGGACTCGCCCCCACCGAATTCCCTTTTCCGGACTGTCGGTGAGTTACCTGCCCGAAACCTGGCGGTGCATTCATTGAGGTCCGGCATTCACCATTCCTCACCACTGAACATAGCCTGCCCGGGCGGATCTCGGCACCCGCTACTCGCGCGTACCTCCGTTCAGGTCTTTTTACTCACTCACTCCTTGCAACGATGCGGCTTCATAGAGAGTTCCGGTTTATTTCGAAGGCCGACGGGGATACGGCGACGACGGCTGCCCGCCCGTTGCCGTGCGCAGCCCCCGCGCGTCCTGCGCCGGGTGCGGACCGCCCGCCCCCGTGCCCGCACTGCGCTCCGACCGCCCGGGCCGCCTCGGCCAGCGAGGCACCGGTCGTCATCAGGTCGTCCACCAGCACCACCCTCCCCCTCGCAAGGAGCCGCCCGCCCCCGGCCACGACCGTCAGCGCCCCCGCGAGGTTCCGTTCCCGCTGCCGGGCTCCCAACCCCACCTGGTCGGCCACCACCCGCTGCTGCCGGAGCACCGGGACCACGCGCGCCGGAACACCTCCCCGCCGCAGCTCGGCCGCGGCCGCCAGCGCGATCCGTCGCGTCGGGTCATGCCCTCGTGCCGCCACGGAGCACCGCGCGGACGGCACGGGCACCAGCAACAGCGGTTCCGCGCTACCCGTTCGCCCCACGGCCCCTGTCCGCTCCGCACCGGCCCGTACGGCCCCGGCCAGCGCCCTGCCGAGGGCCCCGGCAAGGCCCATCGCGCCGCGCTCCTTGTGGGCCAGGAGAACCGCGCGCACCGCGTTCCCGTACGGGGCCGCCGCGTGCACCACCGGCAGGCCCGCGGGCTCGGGCACCGGCCTCACCCGCCGCGGCACCCCGCCGTACAGCTCCGCCCGGCACTCCTCGCACAGCTCCGTACGCGGCATGCCGCATCCACCGCAGGACACCGGCAGGACCAGTCCGGAGATCTCCCGCCACCATCCCCGCATGAGTCCACTGTGCACTCACCCGGAGCACCCGGCCACCCCTGTGGAAAACCCCGTACGGCCGACGAGATACGGCCGGGGCGCACCGCGCAGTGCTCACACGCGGCAAAACCCTGTTCCCAGCACTCCCGGCCCGGGCAGCCCGCGTTCTCAGCTCCTCAGCCCGGATAGACCAGCGACGTGCCCTCCTTGACCACGGTCTGCCAGTTGTCGCCCGGGGACAGCTTCACTATCCCGTCGTTGCGAGTCGCCGCCATCAGCGGCAGCTGCTCGTCGTCCGCCGCCGCGATCGACGACACCTCGTTCAGACCGGGCAGGGCACCGGAGGCGGGCGTCGAACCGTCCACCTGCACATACCGCACCTGCTGCACGCCGCCCTCCTCCTTGCCGACCACCGCGAGGCGGCTGCGGCCCGACCACGACATTGCGGTGACATCCGTCAACTGCGGTGCGGCCTGTCGCAGATCCACCACCGAGAGCTGCTCCGACTCCCCCGCCCCGTGTCGCTCGATCCGGCCGATCTTCAGGGTTCCGCGGCCGTCGTCCTGGGTCACCAGGAGCGCGATGCGCACCCCGTCCGTGGACAGCCGCAGGGCCTCGATCCGGTCGTCGGCGAGGCTCGGCACGGCGACCTCCTGCGGTTTGCCGGTGCCTCCCTGCATCCGCAGCAGCCGGGGCCTGTGCGGGTCCCGGTCGGCCACCCAGAGATCGCCCCGGCCGTCCCAGCTCGGTGCCGACAGCCGGTCGTTCTGATTCTTGGCCCTGCTGGTCACCAGGGCCGGGGAAAGCTCGCCCTCAGAGACGATGGAGGACACGTAGAGGGAGGTCCTGTCCCGCGAGACCGCCGCCGCCGATTGCTCGTCCCTGGCCACGCCGACCTCGCCCATCCGCAGTCCGTTGCCGAACGGCCCGGACACCGGCTCCGGCACACCACTGCCCTTGGTGCTGCCGGGGATGCGCTCCACATGGCCCTTGGCGTCGATGAAGTACTGGCTGTCCGGCCCGCTCGACGAACCGTCGGGCGCGAACTCCTCCGCCTGGTCCGCCTCGAGGACGCACAACTGGGAATCGTCCGAGCGCAGCAGCTGGACCTGCTCGATCCGTGCCGACGTCAGATCCCGCAGCGTGTAAAGGACCTGCGAGGCCATCATGCGGCAGGAGCGCTGCCCGGCGCCGTCCGCCTTCTTGTCGAGCGGGATTCTCAGGACGTTGCGGTCGTCCGGAGCCAGTGAGGTGACACCCTTCTTCAGCGTCGTGCCGGCGGGGAAACGGGAACCGACCACCGGACGCAGCCAATCGGTCGGCCCCGCCAAGAGACTGCGGACCGCCTGCGTCACGGTGTCCATGCCCGTGACGGGGTCCGTGCGGCTGCGCAGATAAACGGGATCGGCGACCAGCGTGGAGTGCTCCGCCGTCGGCCCTGCGGCGAAGTAGTACTTGTCGACCGAACGGTAGAGGCGTCTGAAGTCCGACTGTCCGAGCAGCAGCCCGTCCGGTACGGCGTCGATGCGCCACTCCTTGCCGTCCGGGCCGTTCTCGCGCACCAGGCGCAGGGTCTCGTGGTACTTCGTGGGCGCGAGCGGCTGATACGCGCTCTGGCTGTCGACCGTCGCCACCTTGTCGCCGGTCAGGGTGTAGGCGAGTTCGGTGACGCCGGGATCGCTGTCGTTCAGCGGGCGGTCGCTGCGGTTGGGCGCCTTGGCGAGAACGGTCGTGAACGCGCTCGGCTTCCAGGCGCTCGCCGCCTTCCGCGTCAGGTACTTGCGCGTCGTCATGAACTTCGAGTCGTCGCTGGTCATGGACTCCAGGAAGCCGTCGACGATCTCGTTGGGGGTGGCGTTGTCGCGCGGTGCCACGGCGTATACCTGCACCTGGGAGTCGCCGGGCTGCGAGCCCCCGCCGACGGGCCTGACCTCCCCGGTGACGGGCATCGAACTGCACGCGGAAAGGAACACGGCGCCGCATCCGAGCAGCGCGGACATCCGCGGTACGCGCGCACGCGCGCCCCCGCGACGGTCAGACCCCACGATTCGTGTCCCCCCGCTCCTGTTCCCGTACTGCGGAGCCGCTCCCGCCCCCGGGCTCGCCACCCACCCGCTCCTCGGCGGGGCGCGCGAGCACCCGCGCCCCATTGCCGGGCAGGGCCGCCGGATCCACCGAGGGCGGCGCCGCCGGGGGAACCGCAGCGGGGCGGGACGGCACCGGAAGCGCCGGCCGGTCGCTGTCGGCGGGCTGGACCGGCACCGCCGCCAGCCGGTGTCCTCCTTCGGAGCCGGGCGCGGCCCGTTCCCGCTTCTCGCGATTGCGGCGGGAGTCCTCCGGCTCCAGGGGTATCGGAGAGCCGCGGAGCGGTTCATCCGCCGTGCGCGGCAGGGTCAGCCGGAACTGCGAACCGCCGCCGGGCTCGCCCCACGCCTGCAGCCAGCCACCATGCAACCGGGCGTCCTCCACGGCGATGGACAACCCGAGACCGGTACCACCAGTCGTCCGCGCACGGGCCGGGTCGGCCCGCCAGAAGCGGTTGAACACGCGCGTCGCCTCGCCAGGCTTGAGCCCCACCCCGTAATCGCGGACGGCCACGGCGACCGCGCCGCCGGCCGCGCCCATGCGCACCACGACATCGCGTCCCTCACCGTGCTCGACCGCGTTGACGACCAGGTTGCGCAGGACGCGCTCCACGCGTCGCGCGTCGGCTTCCGCGATCACCGGCTGCGCGTCGCCGACCACCCTGATCCGGGTGCCCTTGCGCTCGGCCAACGGTTCGGCCCCGCCGATCACCCGGTGCACGACCTGCCGCAGATCTATCGGCTCGGCCTCCAGCGCCGCGGCACCCGCGTCGAAACGGCTGATCTCCAGCAGGTCGGAGAGCAGCGACTCGAACCGGTCGAGCTGGTCCCCGAGCAGTTCCGCGGAACGTGCCGTCACCGGGTCGAAGTCGCTGCGCGCTTCGTGGATGACGTCGGCGGCCATCCGCACGGTCGTCAGCGGTGTCCGCAGCTCGTGGGAGACGTCGGAGACGAAACGCCGCTGCATCCGGGACAGTTCCTCCAACTGCTGGATCTTCAGCTGCAGGTTCTGCGCCATCTTGTTGAAGGCCTCGCCGAGCCGGGCGATGTCGTCCTCGCCGGTGACCTTCATCCGTTCCTGGAGCCTTCCGGCGGAAAGCCGCTCGGCGACTCCGGCGGCCATCCGTACGGGGGTGACGACCTGGCGCACCACGAACCACGAGATGGCCCCGAGCAGCACGACGACGAACAGCCCCGCCGTCGCCAGCGTGCCCTTGATCAGGGTCAGCGACTTCTCCTCCTGCGTCAGCGGGAAAAGGTAGTAGAGCTGGTACGGGTTGTGGTCGATGTCGTAGAGCCGTTTGCCGACGACGAGTCCGGGCTGCGGCTCCTGCCCGTTCGCGTACCGGATCATGGAGTACGTCTGGAACGCGCCCGGGCCCTTGTTGACCGCGTCCCGCAGGTTCTGCGGGACGCTCGCCGCCTCGACGCTCCCCGAGCCACGCGGCGCACGTGAGCCCTCGTCCGCGCTGAGCGCCACCACGTTGAAGGCGTTCTTGCCGCCGCTGGCGAGCTGGTCGACCAGCTCGGTCCGCCAGGAGTTGTTGGCAGTCGTGCCGTCCGCGGTGTCGCCGCCGCCCTGCCCACCCGGGGCGAGTGGAGCGTTGGCCTTCTCCTGGGCGGCTGCGAAGCCACCGGCGGCCTGGGTCTCGGCGGCCGTGCCCTTCGCTTCGAGCAGGCCGTTGCGCACCTGCCCGATCACGACGATGCCGAGGAGCAGCACCACGGCGAGCGACATGAGCAACGTGCCCGCGACGACCCGCAGCTGGAGGTTGCGCCGCCACAGCCGTACGACGGGCAGCAGCGGACGCCGTACCCAACGCATCAGCAGTCGCGGCACCGGGCCGCCGGGCGCATGGTCGTGGAACAACCGGCCGCCCTTCAGGAGGCGCCCGATCCGGGACGATCTGCGCCCCGGAGCGGCAGCCCGCCCCGCACGGGCTCCCGGCTCCCCGGGCCGCGGAGCAGTACCGCCCAGGGGCATGTCAGCTCGGTCCGGCCTTGTAACCGACCCCTCGGACGGTCACCACGATCTCGGGCCGCTCCGGGTCCTTCTCGACCTTGGAACGCAGCCGCTGGACATGGACGTTCACCAGCCGGGTGTCGGCGGCATGGCGGTATCCCCACACCTGCTCCAGCAGCACCTCACGCGTGAACACCTGCCACGGCTTGCGGGCGAGCGCGACCAGCAGGTCGAACTCCAGCGGGGTGAGCGCGATCGACTGCCCCTCCCGTTTCACCGAATGCCCGGCCACGTCGATGACCAGGTCCCCGATGGTGAGCTGCTCCGGCGCCGGCTCCTCGGACCTCCGCAGACGTGCCCTGATCCGGGCGACCAACTCCTTGGGCTTGAACGGCTTCACGATGTAGTCGTCAGCCCCGGACTCCAGGCCCACCACCACGTCGACGGTGTCGCTCTTGGCCGTGAGCATGACGATCGGTACACCCGACTCGGCCCTGATCAGCCTGCAGACCTCGATGCCGTCCCTGCCGGGCAGCATCAGATCCAGCAGGACCAGGTCCGGCTTGGCCTCACGAAACGCGGCGAGTGCCTTGTCGCCGTCCGCTACGAACGACGGCTCGAACCCCTCACCACGCAGCACAATCCCGAGCATCTCGGCCAGTGCGGTGTCGTCGTCGACGACAAGGACGCGTCCCTTCATAATCGACATCATCCCATCAGCTAATCGTTACCTGCGATGACCTGGCACACAGCTCCGCGAGTCCGTCCCCCGTGACCGGGGAGACCACGCCCTCCTCCGTGACGATCGCCGTGACCAGCTCCGGCGGTGTGACGTCGAATGCCGGGTTGTACGCGGCGGTTCCGGCTGGTGCCACGAGCTGCCCGGCGTGCGCTCCTTCCGCCACCCCGCCCTGCAGGAATATGAACTCGGTCACTTCGCTCCCCCGTCGCTGTTCCACGATGATCGACGCTCCGTCCGCGGTGTCCGGATCCACGGTCGTGCTCGGCGCCACCACGATGAACGGTACGTGGTGGTACTTCGCGAGCACCGCCAGCGGATAGCTCCCCACCTTGTTCGCCACCGAGCCGTCGGCCGCGATGCGGTCGGCCCCGATGAGCACCGCGTCCACCTCCCCCGCGGCGAACAGCGACCCTGCCGCGTTGTCCGTGAGCAGGTTGTACGGCATGCCGTTGCGCGCCGCCTCGTACGCCGTCAGCCGGGCCCCCTGGAGCAGGGGACGGGTCTCGTCCACCCACAGCCGGCTCAGCCGCCCTTCCCGGTGTGCCGCGAGCGCCACCGCGAAGGCGGTGCCCTCGCCACCCGATACCAGCGCTCCGGTATTGCAGTGCGTCAGCAACCGGTGGTGTCCGCCGCCCGGCAGGAGCTCGTCCAGGAGGGCGAGCCCGTACCGCGCCATGCGCCCACTGGCCTCGGCGTCCTGCCGATGCAATGCCCTGGCCTCGGCCAAAGCCGCCTGCGCGGCCTTCCGGGGGTCCGCCCCCTTCTCCCCGGCGGCCCGGTACGCGGCCACGGCCCGCCGTACCCCGTACGCGAGGTTCACCGCGGTGGGCCGCGCCCCCGCCAGCAGGCCCGCGGCCTCTTCGACGTCGTATCCCCGCACGGCGGCGAGTGCCACCCCGTAGGCCCCGGCAATGCCCAGCAACGGCGCACCGCGCACCGCCAGTGTCCGGATCGCCCGCACCAGCGTCGGCACGTCGGGGCACACCAGCTCGGCCTCCTCCGCGGGCAGCCGTGTCTGGTCGAGAAGCACCAGCACGGGCCCTGCCGACAGCTCGTCCCAGCGGAGTACGGAAAGGGCGGGCGGCTCGTCGCCCACCGGCGGTTGCTCGTCCTGATCAGCCATCCGCCCAGTCTGCCCGGTGAGCCGCCCCGGATGAAGGTGCGCGGGAGACACCGCGCCCGGTCCCTCATGAGGCTGCGCGTGGCACGATGGGCTGCCGACCTGCCGTGCCGATGAGCGGACAGGACCGTTAAGGAGCGAGAATGAACGACACTCCGGGCTGGGCCTCGCCCGGATCTGCCCCCTCCGAGGGCCAGGGAGCGGATGTCCCCCGCCCCTCCGAGCCCGTCGCCGGCAGCGGCCCGGCAGGCAACTGGTCCCCGACCCAGCCGCCGGGAGCGCAGTGGTCCCCACCGACTGTCCCCGGTGCCGGCCCGGGCGCGCCTCCTCCCGGCCCCGGCTCGGGCGTCCGGCCCCAGGGGCCCGGTTGGGGGCAGCCGCCCGCCGCGGCCAAGCCTGGGGTCATCCCCCTGCGTCCGCTCGGCATCGGTGAGATCCTCGACGGCGCGGTCTCCACGATGCGCGCCCACTGGCGCACCGTGCTGGGATTCACGCTGGCCGTGTCGGTGATCGCCCAGATCGTAACGATTCTTGTGCAGCGCTATCTGCTGCCCGAGCCCGCCGTGGTCGACCCGAACGCCACCGGCCCCGAAGCACTCCGGCAGGCCACGGAATCCCTCCAGTCCACGCTGATCACCGGCGTGCCGTCCATGCTCATCACCTTGATCGCCACACTGTTCACCACATCGGTGCTGACCGTGGTGATCAGTCGCTCGGTGCTGGGCCGCCCGGTGTCGCTCGCCGACGCCTGGGCCGAGGCCCGGCCGAGGATTCCGCAGTTGCTGGGCCTGACTCTGCTGCTGACCCTGATGAGCGCCGCGATCATGGCCCTCGGCCTTCTGCCGGGTCTGCTGGTCGGTTCCACAGCCGGTGCCGGGCTCGTCGTCATCGGCCTCCCTGCGTCGCTCGCCGTCTTGCTCTGGCTGATGGTCCGCTTCTCTCTCTCCTCCCCCGCTCTGATGCTGGAACGCCAATCGATCACGACCTCCATGCGTCGCTCCGCGAAGCTGGTCACGAACGCGTGGTGGCGGACCTTCGGCGTTCTGGCTCTCACCTGGCTGCTGACTGCCATCGTCGCCATGATCATCGCCATCCCCTTCACCATCATTGCGGTGGTCGTGGACAGCAGCGGGGGCGACTCCCTCCTCTTCGACGGCTCCATGTTCTCCACCTGGCCGTACCTGATCGTCTCGGGCATCGGCCAGGTGATCACCGCGACGATCGTCTACCCGCTCTCCGCCGGAGTGATGGCCCTGCTCTACATCGACCAGCGCATTCGCCGCGAGGCGCTGGACCTCGAACTCGCCCGGGCAGCGGGTCTGCCCGGATACGACACCGGGAGCTGATGTCGTGTCGGGGGTGGGGGCAACAGCGGCACGGCTGACAATCGGCGCGAACGACGACGTACCTGTGGACATTCCGCGTGTTCCCGCCCGTGAGGCCGCGGAGCACGAGTTGTCCAAGCCGATGTACCACGAGAACGATCCCGGCCTCCTCCAGCGCGGTCTCGACCAGCTCTGGGACTGGATCGGCGATCTCCTGGGCATGGCGTCCAGTGCGGCACCGGGCGGCCCGCTCGGCCTGATCGTGCTCGCACTGGCGGTCATCGCTCCGGTGGCCGCCTTCTGGTGGCGGCTGGGCACCCCACGCCGCATGGTGCGCACCGCCGACTCCCTCTTCGAGGACACTCCGCGCACGGCGGCCGAGCACCGGGCGGCCGCCGAGACCTATGCGGCCACGCAGCACTGGACCGAGGCGGTCCAGGAGCGCACACGCGCCATCGTGCGCTCTCTGGAGGAACGGGCCCTGATCGACCCGCGCCCCGGGCGCACCGCCGACGAGGCCGCCGCCGAAGCCGCGCGCCTACTGCCCTCGCACGCCGCACGTCTTCGCGCCGCCGCCGGCCACTTCGACGATGTCACGTACGGCGGCCGCACCGCGGACCAGCGGGTGTACCTGTCCGTGCGAGAACTGGACATCGATCTCGAAGCCGCGAAGCCCCTCCTGACGACGGCAGCCCAGGGAGCGGCCGAATGACTGAGGCCACCACCGTCTCCGCCACCTCTGCCTCCCCCACCCCGCGCCAGGTCTGGTCCCGTGTGCGCGGCCTGCTGCTCGCCCTCCTCGTGCTCGTCGCCGCGGGAGTCGCTCTGGCATCCGTGCGCTCCGGCGACCAGCACGGCCGGCTCGACCCGCGCTCCGCCGACCGCTACGGCAGCCGGGCCGTCGCCGAACTCCTGAAGCAACGCGGCGTCTCCATTCGCGTCGTCACCACGTTGGACGAGGCCACGACCGGCATCGGCCCCGGCACCACGCTGCTCGTGACCTCCCCCGATCTCCTGGCACCTCAGCAGCAGGAAGAGCTTCGGGCCAGAACCGCGCACTCGGGTGGCCGCACCGTTCTCCTCGCGGCGGGCCCTCCTTCCGCGGGCACCCTGGTCCCCGGCGTCCGCGCGAGGTCTGCCGGGCCGGCGACCACTCATGCCCCCCAGTGCTCCCTGCCGGCCGCCCGAAGGGCGGGCCCCATCGAAACGGGAGGCTTCCGCTATGCCGCAGGCGACCTCACCACCACCGCCTGCTTCCCGAGCGACGGCCTCCCCACTCTGCTCCTGTTCGAGCAAGAGGCCGGAGAGACCGTTCTCCTCGGTTCCTCCGATCTTCTCCACAACGCCCGACTCGGTAAGCAGGGCAACGCGTCCCTCGCCCTGCAACTTCTCGGCTCCCGCCCCCATCTGATCTGGTACCTCCCCTCACTCACCGACACCGGTGCGATGACCGAGCACGACGGCGGCGGCGAACACGCCGACCGCAGCTTCACCGATCTGATCCCGCAGGGCTGGCTGTGGGGCACCCTGCAACTCGTCCTGGCCGCCGTACTGGCCGCCATATGGCGGGCCCGTCGTCTGGGCCCCCTGGTGACCGAACGGCTGCCCGTCGCGATCCGTGCGTCCGAGTCCGCCGAGGGCAGGGCTCGCCTCTACCGCAGGACGAACGCCCGCGGCCGGGCCGCCGACTCATTGCGTTGCGCCACCCGGGCCCGTATCGCCGCCCTCCTCGGCGTCTCTTCTCGGGACGCCCATTCCCCCGCAACGCTCATCCCCGCCGTCTCCACCCGTCTCGACGGCGACGAGAGCCGGCTCCGGTCCCTGCTTTTCGGATCCTCTCCGTCCGACGACGCCGCTCTCGTACAACTGGCAGATCAACTCGACACCCTCGAAAGAGAGGTACGCACCTCATGAGCGCCCCGCCCCCGGCGCCCGCCGGGACCACCGATCCCTTCGCGAACGGCGACACTGCGCGCGCATCCCTGGAAGCGCTGCGCTCCGAGATCGCCAAAGCCGTGGTCGGTCAGGACCCGGCAGTGACCGGACTCGTCGTCGCGCTGCTGTGCCGGGGCCACGTTCTCCTCGAAGGTGTTCCCGGTGTGGCCAAAACCCTCTTGGTCCGGGCCCTCGCCGCCTCGCTCGAACTCGATACGAAGCGCGTCCAGTTCACCCCGGATCTGATGCCGAGCGATGTCACCGGCTCACTGGTCTACGATGCCCGCACAGCGGAGTTCTCCTTCCAGCCCGGCCCCGTCTTCACCCATCTGCTCCTGGCTGACGAAATCAACCGCACACCTCCCAAGACACAGTCTTCCCTCCTCGAAGCAATGGAGGAACGACAGGTCACCGTCGACGGCGTCCCCCGGCCCCTGCCCGACCCTTTCCTTGTGGCGGCCACACAGAATCCCGTCGAATACGAGGGCACCTACCCCCTCCCCGAAGCGCAGCTGGACCGGTTCCTCCTCAAACTGACCGTGCCCCTGCCCTCCCGGGACGAGGAGATCAACGTCCTCACCCGTCATTCCGAAGGCTTCAATCCGCGCGATCTCGCATCAGCGGGCATACGCCCCGTCGCCGGGCCTGCCGACCTGGAGGCAGCTCGTGCCGCGGTCGCCCGAACCAAGGTCTCTTCCGAGATCGCCGGCTATGTCGTCGATATCTGCCGTGCCACGCGTGAATCTCCCTCGCTCTCCCTCGGTGTATCTCCCCGGGGCGCCACCGCCCTGCTGTCGACCGCCCGAGCCTGGGCCTGGCTCACCGGCCGCGACTACGTCATTCCGGACGACGTGAAGGCCCTCGCGCTCCCTACTCTTCGTCATCGCATCCACCTGCGGCCCGAGGCGGAAATGGAGGGAGTCACCCCCGACTCCGTCCTCACCTCGATCCTCGCCCACGTCCCCGTACCCCGATAAGGCGCTGACCGTGGTCCTTACCGGACGCACCGCCCTGCTGGCCGCCCTGGGATCACTCCCCGTAGGCATCCTGGCCCCCAGCTGGACCGGCCTGCTTGCCGCCAACGCACCGCTCTCCCTAGCAATTCTGTGCGACTACGCCCTGGCCGCACCAGTACGCACGCTTCAGTTCACCCGATCCGGTGATACAAGCGTTCGACTTGGTGAAACGGCCGAGGTGCAACTCACCGTGACCAATCCTTCCCGCCGCCGACTGCGGGCACACCTTCGCGACGCCTGGCCGCCCAGCAGCTGGCCCAGCGGCGAGGACCAGACTGCCTCTCGCCACGCCTTGACGGTTCCGGCGGGGGAACGCCGTCGGCTGACCACCTTTCTGCGCCCGACCCGACGCGGTGACCGCCGGGCCCAACAAGTCACGGTCCGTTCCTTCGGGCCGTTGGGGCTCGCCGCCCGACAGGGGAACCATCACGTCCCGTGGGCGGTTCGCGTTCTGCCTCCTTTCACCAGCCGCAAGCACCTGCCATCGCGACTGGCCAGACTGCGTGAGCTCGACGGCCGCACCAGTGTCCTCACTCGTGGAGAGGGCACGGAGTTCGACAGCTTGCGCGAGTACATTCCCGGCGACGACACCCGCTCCATCGACTGGCGGGCCACGGCGCGGCAGTCGGCACTTGCAGTGCGCACATGGCGCCCCGAGCGCGACCGTCACATCCTCCTGGTCCTGGATACGGGTCGAACCTCGGCCGGGCGTGTCGGGAACGTGCCGCGTCTGGACGCCTCTCTGGACGCGGCTCTCCTCCTCACTGCGCTCGCCACTCGCGCGGGCGACCGCGTGGCTCTGCTCGCGTACGACCGCCGCGTCCGGGCCCATGTTCAGAGAAAGTCCGCAGGAGAGGTTCTGCTGGCCATGGTGAACGCCTTGGCGCCGATCGAGCCGGAGCTCGTGGAAACAGATGCCCAGGGCCTCGGAGCCGCCGCACTCGCCAGCGCTCCTCGTGGATCTCTGATCGTGCTCCTCACGGGCCTGGACGCTGCTCCCGTGGAAGAAGGGCTGCTGCCGGTCCTGCGCCGTGTCGCGCGACGCCACACCGTGCTGGTGGCCTCTGTGGCCGACCCTCACATCAAGGAAATGACGGAGGCCAGGGGAACAGTGGACGCGATCTACGAAGCGGCATCCGGTGCTCAGACCCAAGCAAGACGCCTTCGGACCGCAGAGGAACTCCGGCGTTACGGCGTCCTGGTCGTCGATGCCACCCCGGACGAACTCGCTCCGGCACTCGCCGACGCCTATCTGGCCCTCAAGGCAGCTGGCCGTCTCTGAGCTCTTCCCACTCCCTCTCCGCCTCGGAAGAGCACCCCTCGGATACGAAGGGTTTCCTCAGGAACGAGGCGCTGAGGGAAAATGGTTGTGAACGCGAGAAAGCCCCGCACCACAAGGGTGCGGGGCTTCCCCACAAAAACTGTTCGGCGGCGACCTACTCTCCCACAGGGTCCCCCCTGCAGT